>NZ_JBQXES010000012.1:0-90074 GCF_052599055.1 Thermophilibacter sp. ZX-H3
GAGGCCCGCGCGCGACGCCCTCTCGTCCATGCCGACCGACGACGACATCGACCTGCTCTACAGGACCTACTCGGCGGGCCCCAAGCGCGACGACGGGGGCCCGGAGTGGGGCGACCGGGTCGTGTGGGAGGAGCTCCACCACAAGGACCCGTACCCCTTCTGGCTGGACTAGGACAGGCGTTCTGCCGAGACACACATTTTGTCCTATAACCCCCCGATTTGGCCTTGGGGACAGTTCTGGGACAGTTCATCGCGCGGAATTAGAGGTCAGGCGGCGGGAGGCAGACCCGCATAGGCCTCCCCCTCGACGCAGACAGCCTCGCCCCACGTCTCCGCGGAGCCCCCGTCGTCGCCGGGAAGGAAGTGGGCGTAGAACCTGTACGTGATGGCGATGTTCTCGTGGCCGAGACGCTGCGACACGTACTGGATCGGCACCCCGTGCTTGAGCAGCAGACTCGCGTGCGTATGCCTGAGACCGTGCACCGTCACGTCGAAGCCGTGGCTCCGGCAGAAGGCGATGAAGTCGCTCGTGAGCTTCGAAGGCCGGTAGTCCTCCCCGAGGCTCCCGCAGAGCACGGGGGTGTCCTGCCGCTGTGACTCGCCGTAGTACATGAGCCGGTAGTACTGCTCCTCGGCGTGCGCCCTCAGCATCGCCACGGTCGCGTCGCTGAGGGACACCCAGCGGTCCGACGTGAAGCTCTTAGGCTCCTTGTCCTGGAGCGTCTCCCCGTTGTAGGTGTCCTCGCGGGACGCCTCCGCCAGGGCGCGGCACACGTGTATGCGCCCGCCGTCCAGGTCGACGTCTCGCCAAAGGAGCCCGCAGAGCTCGCCGCGCCTCATGCCCGTGTCGAGCGCGAGGTTCACCGCCATGGCGAAGCGGTAGTCCGGGTGCCCCCTCAGCAGCGTCTTCATGCGCACGACCTCCTCCTCGTCCAAGACCTTGATAGCCGCCCTGCTCTTGGAGGGGCCGTCGAGCATGTCGCACGGGTTGGACTCGATGTAGCCGAGCCTCACCGCGCGCTTCAGCGCCGTCTTGAGGAAGCTGAACGCCTTCTGGCAGGTCGACCCGGAGACCGGGCGGCCGTTGCGCCCGCCCTCGGCCCTCATCCAGCGGAGCTGCTCCTCCACCGTGTAGGGCCTCACGTCCGCGAGCGGCATCAGGCCGATGTTCGGCGTCCAGCGGTTGGACACGATGTCCCGGTACCCCCTGAACGTGTTGGGGGAGACCCCCTTCACGTCGTGCAGGTACGTGATGTACTGCCAGAGGTAGTCCCTGAGGACCAAGTTACCGGTTGCCGCGACCTCCCCCTTGGAGAGGAGCTCGAGCCTCCACCTGTCCAGCTCGGAGCGCACCTCGGTCTTGGTTCGGCACTCGACGTTCTTCGAGATGCGGTCGGAGGTGCCGTCGTCGCGGGTGACACACACCTTGAGGCGCCACTTCCCCTTGCCTCGCGACTCCACGCTTCCCTTGCTGACTGACCTCATGTTTCTCACCTCCCTTCCTTCGATTGATGCCCGCATGACTATCTCAAGCCCTGATGGGCGTGAGAGCTACTTGCTGCGCTGCTTCTGGTTGAACGAGACGTTGCAGCTGCGGCGGCAGAACCGCGTCTCCCGGATGTTCTTAGCGAACCCCTCCTCGCGGTATTTCTTGAAGATCCGCTGGCAGTTCTCGCAACGCCGCCATGGAGTGGGGTCAGCGTAGATGCGAAGGAACTGGTAGATGAGCGCTTCCCCAATCGATCCGGTCAACGAGAAGTCAGGGAGCCTACCTCCACCCGAGCTTCCGGAGAGGAGCCTTGCGAAGCGTCCCAGTATTCCTGCCGGCGCCTGCGGGGGCGGACTCCCCCACTCGTACTCGAAGTCGCACCTGCGGTAGGAGCTGTCCGACTCCATGAGGAAGCGAAGGGAATTGTTGGTCGCCCTCCAGAGACCGTCGGCGACAGCGTCGTCATAGGCAGCGCGGACGTTGAAGCCCATCCTCTCAGCCGAGCGCACCTCGTCGGGGAGGCCGGGGTTGCTCCTCATGACGTTCTCGAAGGTGTCGAGCCTCGAGCCCCTCACGATATCGTCGTCGACGTGGAGGAAGTAATCGGGCCCCGCTTGCGAGAGATAGCGCTTCTCCGAGAGATAGCCGAGCAGGTCGTCGGCCGTTCCCCCGTTCCTCGAGAAGTACCCGTACGCCATCGGCAGCACGGTTGCAATCTGGAGAGCCCTGATCGTCTGGGCGACCTCAGCCTCGGAGACGGCGCCGACGGCATCCCGGTCGTCGAGAACCAACTCCCTGGCTCGCTCGGAGAGCAGGCCCGGCCGACACCCGAGCTGGTCCCACGGGAGCTCCCGGTCGAGCGACTCGGGTGAGCAGAGCATCTCCACGTGGTGGGCGCGCGGGTCGAGGGCCCTCGTAGCCCGCTCCTCGTCGGAGGTGTCGATGGGCACGAACGTCCTGACGCCCGGATCGAAACGGCGGCGAAACCACTCGAGGCGGGCGGCTCCAGGATAGACGGGGGACACTGGAATTCCGTATTGTTCGCAGAACGCGAGCAGACTCGCGGTACTGGTCACATCGACTTTCTGAAGCTCGGCGTTGAACATCTCCGCTTCCGGAAGGGTCTCGACGGAGAGGTACGCGGCCCCCCCTCGCTCGACAAAGAAGAGGAACGGGGTTCCGTTGTACTCGCCACCTTCGGCAGAGATCTGATATACGGGCCACAGTCGCGGAACGGCAGGTACCCCAGCGGCAATGATGCCACTCGGCAGGAGCGTTCCGGGTGTCCAGTCAGGCATTGCCATCGTATCAATCTACCTCCTTTATTGCACTATTCTACCATAGTTGTTGCAATTCCAAAGCTCAATCGTATAATTTGCATTAAGGTGACGATTTCAGTGCAAGAGGTGTGACATGAGCCACGACGAAAACGTCCATTACGACGAGCTCCCGGACGTCCTCACTGTAGAGGAATGCAGCAGCTATCTGCACCTTCATGTCAAGACGATTCGCGCGTACATTCATGACGGAAAGTTGCGTGCCGCTCGATGCGGCAAGTATTACCGCATCAAAAAGCAGTGGATTACCGACTTTCTGAACCGCGAAAGCAGGTAAAGAAATGGCGTCGCGTTCCAGGGGAGAAGCGCCCCGGCCGTTTGGGCCGCTCATCCCAATCGACGTGTGCGTCGCACTCGCGCTCGGCCTGCAGGAGGCTATCGTCGTGCAGCAGCTCCGGTTTCTCATCCGACTCGTGGATGCTGACCCTCGTCACAAGTTCGACGGGAAAACATGGATCTGGAACACCTACGAGCAGTGGGCCGAGGACCAGATACCCTTCCTGAGTGAGAGGACTATCCGGAGGACGCTCAGGGGCCTCGAGGATAAGGGCATTGTACTTTCCAGACAGCTTCACTCTTACAATCGGACGAAGTGGTATTCGCTTGACGAGAGTGCGCTTGCAAAATACGTCGCTTCCTCTGAAGTGGCACAGCGCTTCCTGCAGAGGCGCGAGAGCGACGCAACGTTGCGCTATTCTGGCCGGATCGAAGCGTCCAATCTGACCGCATCGAGCCGCTCTGCGAAACATGTCGATACGGACACGATGGCCGCTTCAATTCATAAAGAGACAGATACATCTACTGACATCACAGCATCAAATATGGGTGGGGCACATCGAGTCTATGTAACTGCGGAGGGAGACAGATGACATCGTTCAAAGACGAACATCGATCTCGGATCACACCGCAGGAGTTGGACGAGTACTACACCCAGTATCTGAGCGACGCTCCAAGGGCTTGGCGAATCGACCACGGTTTCGAGAGCGCGCCTCAAACGGCCGCGCCCATCTTAGGCATTCCGCCCGCCTATCGTCAGGCATATCACCCTGACGAGGCCTCAGTGATCGATCTGCAGCTGGTCGATGGGATTCTCTCGGAAACCGGACCCATCGGGCTACTTATCACAGGCGGGACCGACGTCAGGAGAGGAAGGGCAGCGGCACTTCTTCTCACCCGCACTTGTGGAAGCGGCAGAACCGGGCTCTTCATAGATTATCCCGAGCTCGTTGATAGGTGCCGTTCAGCCCCACTTTACGGGCCAGATTCGCGCGCCGCGATCCTTTCCGAGCCCAAGCACGCAGGTGTCCTAGTGATTCATGCCGTCGACTCAGCCATTGCTCGGCGCCAGACCGACGAGCCCCTCTGGCAGCTCTTGCGCTTGCGGACCGCCTCGCGACTCACGTCCATTCTTACCACCCGCATGGGCTGGCGCGACATTCACGCCCATCAGAAGGATGCGCCAGAGGTGAGTGAGTATCTGGAGGCGTGCCTGATCATCCCAGGCAAGGATTCGCTGAACATCATCAGCCTCTCGTAGCCTCAAGACATGAAGAGCAGCAGAAAGGGCTCCCCCGACCGTCAGAGGAGCCCCTCGCCATTAAGCCATCCACGCTTGAGTTGACCAATCGGCTTGCCCATGCGCGCTTCGAAGCCGTCGCTACCGCATCTCTCCATACTTGAACGAGAGGTCTTCGTTTAGGAACAGTGCCTCCGCGGCAACGTCATCGAAGTTCATGATGGCATCCTGTACGTCTATCCTGAGCAGGCTCAGGGCGCGGTACTCCCCAAGCTTCGGAAAGTCGCTCACCGCCAGCACCTGCTTGAAGACGCCCGGGAACTCGCGAAGATACTCGACATAGCCCCTCAGCTTAGGGATGGTGTCGCTCAAGTGCGCGCCGTGAGGGTCGACGATGGTGGGCCATAGTCTCCCGCCCACATCGTCGCGCACGAAGAAGATGAAGTCGGGACGGAGGGACACGCGGCCGGACGGCATAGTGTAGGGGATGGAGAACACTGCCTGCGAGTTGTTCGACGGGTTGCGATAGAACGCCACCGTGTATGGCCGTCCGAGCTCCTTCCTCACGACGTACCGCTCGATGTCGTTGAGCCTGAGCGGGCACATGCCACTTTCGTCTTGCAGGATGTGCCGCGGGTAGCTAGGATAGTCGCCGTCGAGCGTGAGCTCGTTGGGCCACTCCATCCTCTTGACCCTGTTGCCTATCGTGACCTGCTCGATCTCGTCGAAGCGTTGCCGGATGCGCTCGGGTGCCACGTCGCGTCTTGGGGCCCATTTGTCGATGTACTCCTGCTGGAAGCCGGCCGCCCATGCCTCGAGGCTGCTCATGATACTGGGCACTCGGATGGCAGAGGCGAGCATGAGGTTCACCTCGCGCTCGGGTACGCCCTGCCTGAACATGCGCTTTCGGAACGCGTTCGTGAGCTCCTTGCCGCCGAAGCGAGGGTCGGCCTCGCGCGCCGCAGAAGCGATGCCCTCGTCGTCGGTGAGCACCTCCTCCGTGCTCTCCGTCACCTCGTTGTCGTGCAGCATGTCGAGCACGACGGTGTGCGTGTTCGTCATCTCGACGTCGTGCTTGACCGGCAGGTACTCGCTCGACTTGTCGTCGATCTCGAAGGCGAGCCGCTTCGAGAAGCGCTCGTTCACCTCGTCGGGCGCCTCGCGGTCCCACTTGGCGTCGACGAGCAGCGTGGCCGTGTCGAGCAGGCTCTTGAACTGGTTGCGCGCCTTCTTCGGGATGCGCCTGACCGGTATGGAGAGGAACGCGTGCTCGATCTCGGCGAACTCCTCCTTGGTGAACGACCGGTCGCGGGCGGTGAGCTCCGCCGGCGGGCGCATGGGGATAGGTTTGACCGCGGACTCGCCAGAGGGCGTCGGGGCAACCGGCTTATCGGCTGAGGGGCTCGCGGGCATGGCGTCGGCGCTTGCGGAGAGACCAGGCGCCGGGACGACGGTATCGGGCGTGTCGTGCGCCGCACCCTCATCGACGACTTCGTCGAAGATCCTCGCCTGGCCGGACTCATCGAACGGCGGCTGGTGACCCGACTCGCGCTTCTTCCACTCGGCGACCGCCCTTCGGTTCGCCTCGTAGGCGGCGAGCTCACCGTCGTAGTCCTCCTGTGTGCGGGGCCTCGCCGAGACGACGCGGACGGGCTTCACGATGACGTCCTTTACGGCGGAGCCGCCGATGTCGTCCTTCTTGCCCGTGAGGTAGTCGACCACGTCGTGCGTGGCGGCGGGGTTGAAGCGCGGCAGGTAGCATGCGACGGAGTTCAGGAAGTCGTCCGCCTCGACGCGGCGCGCGAGCGGCGTGCGCACCATGCGCCCGATGAGCTGGGCGATGTAGGTAGGCTCGGAGCGACGGCGCTCGGAGAAGATGACCTCGGCGCGCGGGCAGTCCCAGCCGTTCGAGACAGCCTCCTTGGCGAAGAGCACCCGCACGGGGGTCTCGCGCTGCACCTGCTCGGGCTGGACGTAGCGCACGATGTACCTGCCGCAGGCGAACGACTGGTGCTCACCGAAGACGTTGGCGAACGAGACGGCCGGGTTGAGGCCGGGGACGTGACCCATGATCTGGTCGCAGAGCTCCCTTATGCCGTCCTTGTCTATCTTATCGCGCACCTGGACGATGAGCAGCGGGCTCACCCCAGGCTCGTCCTCCCGCACGCAATACGCGTCCCAGCGCTCGCACGCCTCGCGGAAGCGATCGCACGCCATGGAGAGGTACTGGTGATCGACGGACTCGTCCTCCTCGGGCACCCTGAGCTCGACCGTGTCCTTCAGGAGGCCAGACTCCTGCACCTGCTGCGGAGTCACCTGCACGGGCGGCATCTGGATTCGCTCGAGGCGCCCCTGCATGGCCTGCTCGAAGCGCTGCGGGGTGGCCGAGACGCCGACGACCATGGGGACGGAGGCCCGCCCGTTGAGGCCATCGATGAGGTTGGCGTAGATGGTCTTGGAGCTGTCTCCCTTTGACCTGTTGGAGCCGAGGCCGCGGTGTGCCTCGTCTATGAAGACGTAGAGGTTGCGCTCGGGGTCTTTAATGGTCCGGTCGAGCACGTCCCAGAAGACGCGTCCCGCGTTCAGCTCTCCGCCCTTGTTGAGCAGCCCGTTCCTACCCAGCAGGTCCTTGCTGAGGAAGTAGACGTGACGACACTCGAGCTCCTCGTGCGAAGCGCAGAAGCTGTTCGTCACCGTCTCGAGATGCCTGTCGTCGCCAATCCACTGAGCGAGCCTGTCGGAGGCGTCGACGAAGCGCGACCTCGTCTGGTCGTTCAAGCTCGGCGAGTCCGAAAGCCAGATGACCACCGCATGCTCGTCGGGGAGAATGCCGAGCTCGTCGCTGCCAAAGAACAGCGCCTCTATGACGGCGGAGCACATCACGGTCTTGCCGCTGCCCGTGGGGGCGGCGAGGCACACGGAGGTGCGGCTCCCGCTGAGCGTGCGGTACATGGCCCGCATCTGCTCGAGGCGGCCTAGCAGGGAGCACGCCGCGTCAGCCTGGAAGTCCTTGAGCTCCACCCGCATCAGTTCACGGCTCCTTCCGCTGCGATCTTGAATGACCGCAGATACGATTCGTACAGACGCACGACGTCGCAGCCGGGAAGCTGCGCCGCGACGCTCGCGAAGCGGCCCTCGTCGTCGGTCACGACGTAGGCACACCTGATGCCCGGATTAGCGGAGACAGCCTCGACGAACTCGTTCGCATAGGCATAGGTGAAGAGCACGGCGTAGCTGTCCGCGACGGCGAAGCCCTTCTGCTCGTGCTCGATGACGCGCCCGCGGGCACCGGCGCGCAGCCATAGGAGCGGCGCCACCGCGTCGAACGACTCGCCGAACTCGACCATGCGCGGATTCTCGTAAGTAAGGTCGTAGAAGATTGCGTTCTCCTCGAAGCCTTCCGCCATGGGGAACTCGTCGACGAACTTGTAGTCTCCCTTGATGGGCTCACCGTTCGGCATGAGGCCGGTAATGGCCGCCTCGATGCGGGGCTTGGTGACGTACTCGCAGATGCCGAGCCGCTCCCACTCGGGGTCGCCATGGCGGTAGCCCTGCTTCGTGAGCCTCTTCTCCTCCTCGTCGGAGACCTCGTTGTTCGTCACGCAGATGCAGCGCCGGCGACCGCCGTCCTGATGATTAAGGCGCATGACAGCGTGTGCTGTGGTTCCTGAGCCGGAGAAGAAGTCGAGGACAAGGGCGTTCGTATTATTGTTCAGAATGGGAAGAAGCGTAAGTTCAACCGCATACAAGGATTTTGGAAATGAGAATTTCCGATTCCCTAGGAAACGCTTGATATATCGGCTGCCATATTCCCCGGCTGAAAACTGTGGACCGCTCCATACAGTAGTGGGGATATTCGTTTTCTTGCCCTTTGCTTGATCTATTGCTGATCCATCATCCGCCGTGCCAACTATCTCTAGCTCTCCGCTAGCAATCCTCTCCTCTTGAATATTCGCTAGGTAGAGCAGAGAGTATCGATCGTTTTTCCGATCGTACGCCCCGACCCTAGCAAATCCCTTATCCAGCTTTCTCTGCAGTGTGGGTTGAGACATATGCCATGTCGCTTCGCTCCCATCCGTTCGAATGGGCCATATTGCCCTCAGCCCTTCAACTGGAGGAACAGTTCGCCAATCTGCATCAAGCGGAAGCGTCTCACCAAGCCTGACGATGCGCCTACTCTTCTCGTCGATATAGATGGGGTAGAACAGGTTTGGCCTGTCGGTGCGGGCTGCATTTTGTCCTCCCCTCAGCAGCCACTTTATTGCTTCTATCCCCAAGCTCTACTGAGTAGAGGCCCTGATCAACCTGACAGGGTGCCGCATCTCCGAAAAACGCAAATATGGCATACTCGTCTGCACGCTTGAACTGGTTCCCTCTTGCAACACCGTTCTTGTTGATCGTAATGGTAACGGTCTGCATGGACGCAGCATTCGTGAACACTTGTTCCATGAGGAGCGTTAAGCGCGGATATTCTTTTTCGTCAATCGTACAGACGAGGACTGAATCCCGTGGATTGAGCAACTCCTTCGCCAACTTGAGGCGACGCTCCATCATGGCGAGCCACTTGGAATGACGGTACTCGTCGGTGCCGTCCACGTAGTCGTTGTTGTACTTCCAGTCCCTTGCGCCCGTGTTGTACGGCGGATCGATGTAGATGCAATCGACCTTGCCCGCGTAGCAGAAGAGCAGGCTCTCGAGCGCATGGTAGTTCTCGCCGTTGATGACGACCTGGTAGGGCTTGTCGCCGCCCCGCTCGACGCGCCCGGTCTCGTGGAGACCGGCATAGATGGGCTCGTCGTACTCGGCCACCGCAACGAGGTCCTCGAGCACGGCCTCCCGCGTCTCTCCGGGAGTCTCGACACCGGCGAGCTTCGCAACGCCAGCCGTCACTGACTCGACCCTCCAACAAACCCTGTTCTCGTCCGACTCCCTCTCGCCGCGCGGCGCCATGACCTGCACGGTGTCGCCGGCTGACACGCGCTTGCCATAGAGCCTCATGCGCTCGGGACGGTTGTGCTCGAACACGAGGCCGAACTCGCGCTGCTTCGCGAACGCGCGGATGTCGGCGGCGAGCTCGGCGTCTCCGAGCTTAATCGCCTTGTCCACGAGTCGCTGCACCTCAGCCTGCGCTGTCTCAGCCATCAGAGTCCTGCCCTTCCGTTGCTTGCGTATCCGCTTGCCATTCAGCGCGGGGCAGGGCCCAGTCGTTTCCGATGAGACGTGTCACGCGCGCGACCAATGCGAGAGGATCGCACCAATCGAACGGCTGCATTGTCTCACATCTGTGCGGCTCAACCTGATATTCGGTAACGGAGTGGCGGGGCAGGCTCGAGGACGGTGGCTTGCCAGTAAGGCGTGCATCGCAAGCTTCCGAAGGAAGGCTTGTTTCGATCACTGGCACCCCGATTCGGGAACTCCAGCGCCTGAGGCTAGGCCGAAGACGGCTTTTGGGCTCTCCCGGCCTATCGAACTTTCCGCGTCGAGAAGTTGTCGCGATGCCCTCCGCAGCCCGAAACGATTATCTTGCCCGATTGGCGGTCGTAGGCGAAGTAGACGCGTATGAAGCCGGGGTCGCTCTCCCTGGAGCCTGCCTTGATGTGTGCCTCGCAGTTCAGCTCTCGCCCCTGATAGACGTCGCGGTAGCCAGCCATGAGGCGATTGTCCTTGCGGGTCATCATGCCCGCGCTCGGAGAGAACTCGAAGTGAGACCTTCTCTCGAACTCGCCCCTGATCTCCAGGGCATCGTCGCTCTCGTATAGGCCGTGAGCGATGGTGCAGAGGTCGTGGAGGGCGTTCCACAGCACCCTCGCGTCAGTGCGGCAGTCGTCGAGCGACTTCCAGCCCTGCTCAGTGAAGTCGAGCACATCGCAGAAGGCGAAGCGGAATAGGGCCCCGATCTCGAGGGGAGACATCGGCCAGCTGCCCAGCTCGGGCCTCTCGGGGGCGTCCGCACCGCGGGCGGCGAGCGCCTGCTCGAGCGCGTTGCACTTGAGCGAGAGCGCGTGCGCCTCGGTTCTTGCCTCGTCGCGTTCCCTACGGGCCTCCTGGAGGTCATGCTCGAGCGTCAGGGCATCCTCGAGGATGTCGTCCTCTGTCTCTCGGACCCTCTCGTCGGCGCGCCTCTCGGCGGCGCGCGCGATTCTCTGCCTCCTCACGAGCTCCTGGATCGTTCCGACTCGAGCCATGTTCTCGTAGACGCTGACGTCCTGGGCGAGAGCTCGCCGAACGAGGCGGATGAAGCGATCAGGGCCAATCGACTCGATCTCTCTGTAGGTGAAGAAGCGATGCCGGCGGCCGTCGCCCTTCTCAGCGAACCTCGGCCTCTCCGCATAGACGCGCACCTGGCCGTTCTCGCATCGCAGGTCCCTGTTGTCAATCCCCTTGCCCATCTCGGCACAGAACCGCCGGTCAAGTGTGTAGAAAACGACGGCGCTCGGTCCGAGCGCAAGAGCCAGGGCCGCGGGGTCCACCGCCAATTCCGGAGCCTCTTCTGAGGGGAACCGGGGGCTCAGGTACGCGACCGGGACTGTGCGCCGAGGGTCCGAGACAAACGCCCAGAAGGAGGTGAAGTCCCCCTCGTGCAGCTCGGTCGGGGTCACGTCAACGCCCCTACCCGAAGAGGTGCAGCTGAGGTTCTGGTTCTTGAGTAGTGATTGGATGACCCCCGGGATACTCGGGGCGGGCTCGCTCTGAAGCTCGCCCAGATATCCGGGGCTGTCACCGTAAGAAAGGACGATGGAGACGGTTCCGCATGCGGTCGAGGCCGAGGAGAACCCGATTTCCGTGCACCACCGACGCGTCGCGCGCCGGCTCTCGAAAAACGTCTCGGTAATCTTGCAGCCCCAGAGGAGCTCGCCATTCTCGAGCTCGACGCGAGCGGACTCGACTCTGACCGCGCCCTTTCTGTCGCCCAGACTGCCCGAGGCGTTCTTCAGGCGGGACCAGGCCCGAAGATCTGATTCGATGCGGACGCCCCTCCGCCCCCATTTGCCGCAGATCCAGCGGCGGATGCTCATGACGAGGGACCAGAGGGCGTCGTCCTCGTCGCCCCTGGCGGCAATATCAAAGGAGGTCTCATAGAAGAGGTTGAGGTTGAGGTTGAGGTCATGCATGACGGTCCCTTCGGACGTTGTGTAAGGACAACTATACCGAACGCCGTTCCCAGCGCTGAGCCCGGAGCGGCGGACGGAACTCTAGAGACCGCACGCCCTTGGGAGCGCGTGGTCCCCTAGACGTGAATCTTGTGCCCCCTCGCAGAAGGGGCAGCCCCCTGCCCTTGTTGATTCTGGCCGCGGCCGACATGAGCCAGCAGCACACGCGTCAGACCCTCTCGCCGACCCCGTTCTCGTCAAGAACGTACTTGAGGCGGTAGTGCGCCTCCGTGCCGCAGCGGCCGCACTTGGTGAGGAGGCGCCCTTCCTTCCGGTGGCTGCCGCGCGGGCCGTGCTGTGGCCCCGTCGCGCTAATATGGAATCACCAAACGGAGGACCCTTATTGGCACATCGATTTAGGGGGCTGGCTGGAATGGGTTTGCTGGGTTCGATTCTGAGCGCCATCTCTCCCGGAGACGACGGCGGGTGCGACTGGTATTGCGACGAGTGTGACGCCTACTTGAATGATCAGCCTGGATTTACCGTAGCCGGCGGCACCTGGATCTGCGCCGAGTGCGGCTGTCCCAACGACGTCTCCGAAGACAACGTGATCGACGACGATGACGGCTATGTGGGCAGCTACCAGTATTACCAGGATGAAGAGAAGCGCCGCCGCGAAGAAGACGAGGAGCTCTGGGAACTGGGCATCGACCCCGACGACTGAATCCTTGCTCCCGCTGACGCGACTCCTCTGTCCAGCGCATTTCCCCTCCAGCGGTAGCGTCACATCGGCACCACCTCGAGAGCGACTCCGCATCGATTCTGGAGGATTGCGTAATCCGGGCCGAGCCACACGCCCGACTCGCCAGGGCCGAGCACGAGCGGCATGCGGTCGTGGATGGGTGACACGCTGGCGTTCGGCCTGGTGGTGACGATCGAGAACCGGTCGCCCTCGCGCACGGCGGCGAGCAGGAACGCCTTGGCGCCGGGGAGTCGGAACAGGTACTGCCGGCGCACGGGCCTGCCGGTCCTCTCGCTCTCGACCTTCTCGGTCATGTGCCCCTCGTAGAAGGCGCGCACGGGGACGAGGCAGCGGCCCTCCGCTATGGCCTTGGCCCACATGCCGCGCCTGCCCAGGCGCAGCTGCTCGAGGGCGGACTCTATGCGCGTGTTGAAGACGGCGTTGGGCTTGCCGTCGAGCGGGAAGCCCCACGTAAGGCGCGCGACGGCGAGGCCGCCTCCCTCGGGGACGTAGACGGGAACGAGGCTGCCCGGGCGGGCGTCGTGCAGTGGGTCCGGGCGCTCTATGTAGCGGATCGCGTGCGCGCCGGGGGTCCGGCGCGCGTCCAGCACGGCCTGCGCCTCCTCGGCCGTGAGCGGGCACATTCTAACGCACATGCCGGCCCCCCTCGCACCCGCTACATTAGCTCGACTGCTCTGGAGCACACATCTTCCCAGGGTATGACCCTTCGGATGGCGCCGCAGGCGCGCCTGCGGTCGTCGGTCCCGGCCGCCGCGTCGTACGCCCTCTCGATCTGCTCCCTCGGCACCCCTACCGCCTCCGCAATCCACAGCAGTGACGCCGCGTTCTGGAGGCGCCCGTAGCAGCGGCGCGCGCTGAGATTCGGGGAGTGTCTCGCATATGATCCTGAGCCGATCGTCTCGTTGTCGGCGAACCAGGCGACCATGTGCTGCCACTCGTCCTCCCCCCGTCTTTTCGGGTGAGTCGTGGACGTGTTCGACGTATCTGTCGGAGATGGGGTAGTGGCTGCCGCGCGTCGAAAGCATGCGCGCGAAGTCATCGCACCTGATGTCGTCGCCCTCTCTCCCCATGTCATCCTCCTTTGCCTACGAAGCGTCCATGGGCATGCGCCCGAAAGCTGGAGACGGGTACCACGAGGAAGTCCTACGCCTTCCTTAGTAGGTTGCCCAACAGCTTGATTGCCCTTGAGCCGTTCCTCCTGACCACCTCGGGCCCGCCCTTCTTTACGAACAGGGCTGCCGCGGTCCCAACCGCCGCCATCGCGGCAGTCGCCCCCTCCCCGCGCTCCCTGAGCAACGCCCTGTGATAGTCGCAAATTGGCACCTTGAAGCCTTCAGGGAGCATCTTGGCGCAGCCTGGGTACTTGCAGCGTTTGGTCATCGTCACTCCTCCTCCGCGCCCGACAGTTGCGTGCGCCGCCCCCTCGGCCCCGCTCCGAGAGCGCGCATGACGTTCTGCGCGATTCGGCAGAGCCCGTCCGTTGCCCCCTCCATGTTCTGGTCAGAGATGCTGTTGAGCCTTCTGAGGGTTTCCGTCTCGCCGAGCCTGTTCGCCCGCATGAACTCGCCGAGCTGCCCAAGCGCTGCCATGGCGGCGTCCGGCTCCTCGATGAGGGAGTACGCGGCGAACTCCGTCCGCGCCATCAGGGAGATTATCGTCAGGTCGGTAATCGCCTCTCGGGCCGCCTCGCCGGTCGCCCTCGCCTTGCCCCCTCCGGTCGCCAGGGAGAGCTCGACGGAGAAGCTCTCCTGGAGGGCGCCTCTCTGGTCGGTTGCGGAACCGGCAATGTCAAGGATGCGCTGCTCGCGGAGGCGGGCGTCGCGGATGTGTGCGGCCTGCTGGAGCTGATACCAGACGGCCTTCGCCCTCCCGATCCTGTCGCCCCTTCCCTCAAGGTGGAGCCTCTCGACCCCCCGGGCCACGTCCCTTATCTCAGACAGGAGCTCCCCCATGGAGAGCTGAAGCTGCATCGCCGCTATCGACGACGCCAGATTGTCCGGGAGCTGCTCTGCGTGGAGGCGCGCCTTCTCGTATATTCGCCCGGTCTTGACGCTTCGGAGCTGGGGGAGGAGCGCGCCGGTCTCCTTCTCGACGCTGATTACGAGCTCGCACTCGTCCATGAGCCTCTGGGCCGCCTTGGAGAAGTCGGCGGCCCAGACGGTACCCCTCTCTGCCATGGCCTGTCGGATGGCATCGTAGACGGCAGGGGCCAGCCTAGCCACCTCCCCGGCGTCGCTCAGGAGCTCACCGAGCCTCCTCTTTGTCTCGTGGGGGACGATGCTCGTGCCGTCGTCGAAGACCTCCGCACCGGGGACGAGGATTTCGACGGTCTTGGGTGTCGGCGGGAGAGAGCCGATCGGGACAAGGCCCCCGGCAGCCCCCGCGGAGAAACCGCAGTGCGGGCAGGAAGTCGCCCTGTTGGAGATTCTCGCGTGGCACTCCGGGCAGTACGTCATCGCCATGCCCTCGCTCCCTTCTGTCGCCCCGCATCAGATTATCTCTCATGGTGGCACGAAGCGGTCAGCGCGACGCGAGAGACGAGACCCTCTTACCCGTCTGCAAAGGTCGCCCAGGGATCGTTCCGAGCCGCGCCCTCGCTCAGGAGCGGGCACGATGCTGCGCGAACGGAGGGCCGCGCCGACCGCCCGGGGCCGCAGGGGCCCGCCGCCTCCGCGACGCCGGTCAGTCACCATTACCCCGGGCGTTGTTGGAGCTCCCGTTCAGCCCCAGTTGCATCCGGGCAAGAGCGAGGGCGGCGAGGCCGGCCAGCGCGCAGGTAAAGGCGCTGGCCCGTCCGAACCTGGACGGCTTCTCGCCGGAGAGGCCTTCGAACGCATCCAGGGCGGTGACCAAGAGGTCGACCGGCGACACCTCGAGACGCCGAGCCAGCTCCAGCGATGCCTCGGTCATCGTCAGCAAGGCGTCGACGACATCGTCATCATCGACGAGCGCGTCAAGGCTCGCGGGTTTGCGAACGACAACGTCATTGAATACCCAGACGGCGCAGATGACGAGCTTCAGAGCCCGCGTGACCCCATCCGGCGCCTCGCGGTCGACCTCGCTAGATAGCGCGCGCAACTTAAAGAGCTCCGCCCGAAGGTCGGCAATCCCGTTGACGCTACGATCTGTCTCCACTCCCATTATTCCTCCTCTGTCCTCCGGGTGCCCCCGCGGCACCCGTTGGAGTGATTGAAGTTGGAAAAGTGGCAATCTCTCTCCGCATAGGCAAGGCTCCATAAAACTCGTTGCCCGTCGTTCACATCCTGGGCTAGTCCCCGAAGAGGGCTGGGTCTGGCGCCTCCGCTGCGCGGCCTCAAGGGGCCCCACGAGACCCCGCACAAATCTTCACTCCGTTGCGATTGGTGGAGGTCGTCATGGACCTCCCTTGACCCCGCTTCGCTCCGGCGCGGCTCTGCAGGGAGCAAAGCCAAGGCGCCGCAGGGCAGCGCCGAGGCTTTGCCCGCGGGGCGGAGATTCTTAGGGGCCGACGTGGCCCGGAGGGGAGACGGACATGCAAGCGCTGATGACCGAGGGGCTGGCCGAGGGACTGCCGCCACTGTACGCGACCGAGGAGGAGAGCGACCCCATGGCGCTCGTCCACTACTTCTCGTGCCTCAGCGGGTGGGACTGGTACCTCACCGAGTACGATGCCGTGACAGGCGAGGCGTTCGGGCTCGTGCGCGGCTTCGAGACCGAGTGGGGCTACTTCTCTATCCATGAGATGGAGCAGTTGAACCGCTCGCGCGGCTTCAACGCCGTCGAGCGGGACGAGCACTTCGAGCCGACGCGCGCGAGCGCGCTCGAGGGGAGGCGGCAGGGATGCTGACCGTCGAGTACGAGACCGGCTGGGGCGAGCGGGCGAGGCTCGCCATCTGCTCAGACCGCTACGCCGGGGGCGGGTCCCTCACCCTGCTCGCCCTCGACGCCACCGACCCAGGGGACGAGGAGGAGTACCTCGACCCCTGGTGCCCCCTCACCGTGAACCTGCCGGGCGACCCCGTCGCCTCCGCGTGGTGCGCGGACGCCGGGCGCGTCGTCCTCGACGCGAACAACGTGCCCCCGCGCGCTCCTCGAGGCGCTCGTGCGAGCGGGCGTCATCGAGCTCTCCGGCCGCTCGGTGCGCTCCGGGTGCTGCGCCTACCCGCTCGCGGCCGTGACGTCCGGCGCCCTCGCGTGCCTCTGCGGCCACGAGGAGACCGTGCGAGAGCTCGCCCCGCTCACCGTCGTACTCGAGTGGGAGGACGGCGATGGCGGAGGCGCCGGGGAGTGGGGCCGCGCCCCGAGGGGCGAGGTGCTCGACGCGCTCGTGGCGTCCGCCTCCGCCGAGGCCGACGCGCTCGCCGCGGGAGGCTGCGAGTGGGCCGCGGTCCGCGTGGGCGCCGGAGGCGTCGAGGACGTCGACTGCGAGACCGGCGAGACGGTCCACGTGGCAGAGGGGAGGTGACCCGGAGGGGCGCTGGCCCATGCGCCGGCGCCCTCTCCTCACGCGGGGGCGCGCCGCGGCGCCCCCGAGCCCCCGCGCGCCGAGGGGAGCGTCTCCCCTCGGGACCCCGCCACCGCCGCCCCCGGCCCGCGAGCGGCTTCGCTCGATGGCTGCACGCATTCGCCATCGCTCCGCCGCGTCGCGCGCCGGGGGCTCTCGCTCCGGAGGCCCCTGCCGCTCCCGTGGGTCGCGCGCCGGGCCAGCCTCCGCTCACGAGCCCGGGAGGATCCCGGCTTGCAAGATACGGATTCGTCCTCACGCGCCGTCGTCCCTCCGGCGCGTGAGGACGAATCATCTTGCCCTCGCGGCAGCTCGGGAGGGAGGGCGCACCGCGAGATTGACTCGCTCCCGCCATGGGCCCCAAGACAGGGAACCCGCCCGACAGAGTCGTGCGCCTCGAACATCAAAGGATTATCGTGAGCGCGTAAGGAGACTTTCAGCCGCCCGCGACTCCAATCCCACAAGCACCACGACAAGGGCTCCGTCTTAATTCTCTCGCGCAACAATCATGACAGGGCACTATCAATCTCCGTCTCGATTCGACCCAACTGTGCGACGACGCTGTCTCGCTCGTCATCTAGCGCAATTCGAAGGCGGCCCGTGAGCAAATTTGCGCGATTTCGAAGAGCCTTCGCATTGGCAAGTCTCTGAACCTCCAATTCGATGAGCTCTTTATCGTGTTCAATTTCGCGAGTGAGGCGCTTTGCTTTTCCGTTGATATGTACCGTGTAGGTGAAGCAGAGCAGCGAAAGGACAAAACCCGTAGCGACGCAGACGCCCACTAGGTCGGTGGAAGGCGGGGCGCCAGCACCGGCAAACGCACTCAGCACACACCCGCTTACGTTAAGGATCCATCCCACTGGGACCCCAGCAGCTGGAATGAGGACGAGCCCGCATCCCGCCAACGAGTTGGGGACCCCCCACTCTTTTGCCCTCTTTTGCTCCGCTTCGTCAGCCTTCAACTTCTGTCGAGCCTCGCCGACTGCCGACGAACGTGCGCTCACCAGCTTCTCCGCCTTGTCCTCGACGCGCAGGCAGAGTCCATCGTCGTTCATTCCCACAGCCCCCATTTCATGCAATCTAGCCTAGCAGGCTCACCGCCCCAGCAGGAACCTCACCCGCAACGTAAGTGACCAGCTCAATTCCTGCCCCGTAATTTCCCGACATGCCGGCGAACCCTTTAATTGTGACAACATCGCCAGCTTGTACGCGAGAGCGTACAAGCATCCTGCCCAGCGGGTCAACCACGCAGCTCTGCAGCAGATTCATTATTCCGCGTCCGCCACGGTCAAGTTCGCCGCACACGACCCGCGAGAGTTCCGGAAGAAAGTCTCCCGCTATGGCCAGCCTCACTTCCCGCGTCGAGCACAGGCGGCGGGCGAAAGACTGCAGTTTGGACATCATGATTTCCTGTGCCACCTCGGGAGTGATGAAGTCGAAGACCACGAAGTTCTCTCCCACGCGGTTCAGGAACTCCGGGCGTAGTGCACGCTTGACGCGCCGCTCCACCTCGCGGTGGAAATCCTCCGCGCTGTCAAAGGTGTCCGGCCCGATCTCGTTCACGCGCAGGCCCGTCATGGGGTCTGTCTCGGACATTCCGAGGTTGGACGTGAACACGATGACCGTCTCGCCAAAGTAGACCGTCTCGCCGTGTGAGTCGGTGAGGCGGCCGTCGTCAAGGATCTGCAGGAACTTATCGAGAATCGTGCGGTGGGCCTTCTCGACCTCATCGAAAAGCAGGAGGCAGTGCGGACGCTGCCGGACAGCGCCGGTGAGCTCGCCGCCCTCGTTATAGCCCACGTAGCCCGGCGGCGCGCCAAAGAGGCGCTGATCGGAGTGGGCCTCGGAGAACTCGGACATGTCAAAACGCACCATGAGCGACTCGTCCGAGAAGATTGCCTCGGTGAGAGCCTTGGCAAGCTCGGTCTTGCCGGTGCCCGTGGGGCCCGCGAGAAAGAGCACACCGCGTGGCTTGGCCGAGCCAGCCGACGGCTCGCTGAGCGAGAGCCCCGCGCTCGCGCGATAGAGGATGTCCACGGCCTTGGAAATGGCATGGTCCTGCCCCTTGACGCGCTCGCGTAGCACCCGCTCGGCGTCCTCGATCTCCGCGGGCCCGATGTGCGACCAGTAGTCGAGCGAGGTCCCGTAGCGATAGCGGTCGACGGCGGCGCGCAGCCCCGTTGACGCCACTCCACCCAAGCGCGCGCAACCGGCGAGAAATCCGTCGAACTCGAGGCAGCTGAAGCCTTCGGTCATGTTGGCGAGCGACCCCATTGCGCGAGCGGCCTCACGCTCGGTAAGCTCGGCGGCGTCTGCGAGCACGGGTCCCGGATAGGCCTGAGAGTAGGCAAGGCGTTCCTCGCGCGTGGGCGTCGAGACGGTGACGACCTTGACGTAGGGGTTGCCCACGTAGAACCAACTCGGCACGTCGTTGGACTTATCTGCGATAAGGACGAGGACATTCGAGAGCTCCTTGCCCGTACTCGGGTCCGTGTGGCGTTGTACGTGTTTGGTGGCGACAAGCAGGCGCGCCATCGCCTCGCGCTCCTCCTCCATGAGACGGTCCGGTGCGGAGAGCGATGAGGTCACTAGGTCGAAGACGACGGCCGAGCAGCGTGAGGCGGCCGCCATCGTCTGCGCAATCAGCTCCGCCGCGGCGGGGAACGTGCATTCGCCGTCGGGGAAGATCGACCCAGCGCTGCGCGCGCACCCCTCACCGCACCCGCCCTTCTCGCCGCGTGTCCCCAGGTCTCTGGCCCAGCGGAGAAACTCGTCGACCATCCCGGGGTCGACCTCGTTGTGGAAGCCACGCACGCGGTCATAGAAGACCACCTGGGAGAAGCCCGTCGAAGTGAATAGCGAGTACAGGCAGCCGTCGAGCGTGTCCGCAAAGCAGGTGTCTCCGTCGAACTCGAGCTGCAGGTCGTGCACGTTGCCCGTGAGCAGAAACGTGGAGCGCACGCCCTCAAAGGTCTCGATATCCTGACGCCACCTCGGTTGCGCGTGGGCCATCCCGCTCACATCCTCTCGAGGCTGAAGGTCGCCCCGGCCATCTCGATTACGGCTGGCGGTTGCGCGGCGGCAGCCGCCCCTGGCTCGGAGAGCAACTCGCCGGCGACTCTCGTGCCAAACTGACTGAGATTCCTGACTTCGAGCGACCCGTCATCACGATAACGATACGCGAACTGGCGCCGGCTGAGCGTCCTCATGCTCGCAAGCGTGGGGCTCTGCACGGTGAGCCGCCCAAAGAGCCCCTCTCCCCCGTCCCGGGGGAGAGGCAGCACCTCGCAGACGTCAGCGTCGGCAAGGCGCAAACAGAGCACGTCGGAAGATAAGGGGGTGCGACCCGTGGCATCGACCGGGTCCACCGCGGCACTCGGGCACGCGACACCGCGCCCCGGCGCGACCGGCCCCGCCTGTTCGCCTTTAAGTGGTTCGCCACACGCATCGCAGTACCAGAGAGAGCTCAAGCGCTCGGGCGCACCCTCGTGGCGGTGACCGCAGCGCGGGCAGATGAGCTCCCATCGCTCAGCGGGCGCGGGCCCGACGCCACCCTCCGAAGGACTGCCCGCCGGAGCTCCGCCCGAGTGAACCCGCATGCCCTGAGGGAGCTGCGCGCCGCACGCCTCGCATGTGGAGAGCCGTGCGAGTGCCGCGCGTGGCCCCACGTGAACGTGGCCACAGACGCTGCATGCGCGCTCGAACTCCGCCATCACGCCTCACCTCCCACCGTCAGAGTGCGACCTGCCAGCGCGCCCCCGGGGCGCTCCGCGCGGCCGCGGTCGAGCTCGAGGCGCGCGAACTCGGCGCAGTAGGAGATACTTCCGGGGTCGATCTCCTCGTCCTCGCGCACGGAGGCGACGAGCCCCTCTGCCTCGAGTTCCTCGAGCAGGCGCCGGCGCTTGGTCGAGCAGAGCCGCCGCGCCGAGGCCTCCATGCGCGCGCGGCGCTCCTGGCCGGCGGTGCGGGCGTCCGCGCTCGCGACGGTCGTGAGCACGAAGCTCCCGGCGCCGTCCTCGGAAAGCGCGAGCGCGCACTCCCGCTCGCCCTCGGCGACGAGCAGCCGCCGCTCGGCGCCGTCGAGCACGATCTGACCCTGGTCCGAGAGCCCGGAGCGCTCGAGAGCGCGCGCGACCTTCTCGGCCACGACCCGGCGAGCCCTGCGCTCCGCGAGGACGCGCGTGAGACGCTCGGCCTCGGCCTGGGCGCGGGAGAAGCCCATCTGCGCCGGCCGCTCGCCGAGCGCCTGGCAGAGCGCAAGGTAGGCCGCGAGCACACCAGCGCGCTGGTCTCCCCCCTCGGAGAGATCGCGCTCGAGCCGCGCGAGGCCGCCCTCCGCGATTCGACGCGCGTCGTCGACACCGAGCGCGCTGCCCTCCAGCTCGTCCAGAGTGCGCGTCACCTCTGCCACACGGGCCCGCTCCTCGTCGGAGAGGGGGGTCAGCGCTGCCACGCGCCCGCGCGCCGACGCCAGGTAGCCCTCGAGCGTACGCTCGGGGCGCGGCTCCTGGCGCACGAGCCGCCCCGCGAAGCTGACCGGCGCGTCTCCCTCGTCTGCCGCCGGGGCCGCACCAAGGTTCGCCGCCGTCGCCGCGCGCAGGACCTCCTCGCCGTCGGCGGTCACGCCCGCTGCGGAGACCTTGCCCAGGCCGGAGTCCTCGACCGTTGCTGACGGCGCCGCCACTTCCTCGTGCGCGGCCGTCGCCCGGGCTAGGACCTGCTGTCGCAGGGCGTCCACCTCGTCCAGGCCCTCCTGGATCGCGCGCACGTAGTCCCGCTCGTAGCGCGTTAGCTCCTCCCAGCGTCCCTCGCTCACGAGGCGCTCGCGGATGTCTACCGCGCTTCTCGCCAGCTCCATGCCCGAGAGGCCCAGCCTGTGGTAGATGTCGGGCGGCATCACGTGAATCAGCGTCCGCATGCTCATCTAATCGAGTCAACCTCCCTGTAGACGTCATCAAGGCCGCGCGCAAAGAGCCAGCCGCGCAGCTCATCCCCCTCAACGAGGGCGGAGACGCGCTCGAGGCCGGCCGAGAGCGCCCAGCGTGCGAGGTCGGCCGAACTCCTCACGACGCGCCCGTCGATCACAAGGTCGTGCCGCTCCCCAGTAAAGGCGGAGAGCGCCGCGCTCGCGACGGCGGCCGGCCCGCCTGGCGCCCGCGAAATCCGTCGCGCCTCACGGACCACCTCCCCGTCGAGCCCCACGGCAGCGCAGTAGGTGGGCAGGAGGTCGCCCGTGAGGAACGAGGCTGCGGTCGAGGATGGGTCCACGGCGGCACGCACGAGCGCCACGAGGTCATCGTAGCGCTCCCCGCGCCACACGATCTGGGTGAGCCCGGGCCCGTCGAGCAGGCGCCTGAGCGTCGCGCACATGAGCAGGACCTGCGCGTCCGGCCCCTCCCGGCGCGCTCCCGCTATGGCCCGCGCGACTTCCTCGCCGCCCTCAACCGTCTCCAGGAACCGATCGAGCGAGGGGGTGCCCATCAGGTGGCGCGCCGCGCCCCAGTTGCGCTCGGCTTCTTCCAGGAGCTCGCGCGCCGAGTTCGCCACAACCACGCTTCCGTCACACCCGACGAGCTCGATGGAGCAGGGGCGGCGCACGGTGGCAGGGGAGCTCGGGGCGGGCGAGACCGGGACGCGCTCGGGGAGGAAGCGCGCGACGATCGCGTCGCCGTCCGCCGCACCGCCGAGCGGCCCGGCGAGCGCCGTGCAGAGGGAGCGAAGGTCCGCGGGGAGCGAGGCGAAGGCCGTCCCGTCCGCGAGGGAGCGCGCTGCCTCCTCCCTCCCTAGCCGCGCGACGGGTGAGACGCGCAGAAGCGAGTACGCCACGAGCAGGGCGAGAGACCCGTAGTCGTAGCCATCGCCGATCTCCGTGAGGCCGTCGCGCTCGAAGGCGCGCGGCCTGAAGCCGGCGGTCCCCCGCGCGCGCACGAGCGTTCCGGGTGGCGGCACGGAGAGCGCCACCCCGAAGTCAGCGAGCCACACCTCGGAGAGTCCATCGGAGACAAGGACGTTACCGGGCGCAAGGTCGCCGTGCACGATGCCACGCTCGCGCAGAAACGCGAGAGCGTCGGCGAGCTGCGGGAGCAGGACCTGGCGCACGAAGGCCTCGTCCGAACAGCCCGCCTCTACGACCTCCCGGAGCGTTGCGCCTCCCAAGCGCGGGAACGCCTCGAAGTGACGGCCCTGCCACGTCCCGCTCTCCCAGAGCGGGACGAGGTGGTGCCCCTCCCCCGCCTCTTGGGCGAGAAGGACACCGGGCACCGGGCGGAACCCCGGGTGGTAGAGCTTGAGCACGCCGGTCCGCGCGCCCGAGCTCGCCTCGTAGAGCTCGGCCTGCGAGCCGGACGCGAGTTCACGGCCTATGCGCCAGTCTCCTACGAACGTCCCCGGCGCGACGGGGGCTCGCGCGCCCGCGCTGACGGCCGGGTCGAGCGTCCCCTCGAGACGGGAGGGGTCTACCGTCGCCGCGTCGCGGCGCTCCCTGAGGTCAGCCGCGCTCATGCGAGCCCCGCAATGATGACGCTGTCGCCGAACACAAAGGTCTGCGCCCGGCGCTCGACGCCCTCGTAGTCAAAGCCGTCGTCGCCGCCAAGGCGCCAGACGCGCTGGTTCGAGGAGCCGCGTATGCCGTGCCCGTCGTCCAGCGCGCGCTCGTAGGGGCCATCCACCAGCACGTCTATGCCCTCGAGCGCGGCGGCTCGGCGAGGATCGGCGCGCAGCTCCTCCAGGAGGTAGCCCGTGTAGACGAGGACGTGGCCGCACGACCCCCGCAGGCCGCCCACGAGCTCGGCGAGCTCCTCGGGCTGGTCAAAGGGCTCGCCACCGGATATGGTGACGCCGTCGTAGCGCTCACGGCGCGCGCGGACCGAGGCGAGCAGCTCGCTCACGGCAACCTCGTCCGAGGGTCGGGCGTCCCTCAGCTCCGGGCTCATGCACCCGAGGCAGCGCCGCGCGCATCCGGCAACCCAGATGCCGAGGCGGTTCCCTGGCCCGAGCGTCTTCACGGGATAGCACACATAGCGGACCTTCATGACAGCCTCCCCGCCGCGAGAAGGTGGGACCTGCGGTCGAGTGCGCGCGCCAGCTCCTCGGGCGGCAGACAGAAGGCGTCTCCTCCGAGCGCGGCGCGCAGCGAGGCCACCGGCCGCGCGATGTCGAAGGGGCGTCCCACAAATGCGGAGGGAGAGAGCGAGCTCACCACGCCTGCGTCCCTCAGCTTGACCGAGTCGAGCGGGTCAGTCCCCACGACGTTTCCCCGCCCCGCCATGACCACCAGCGCTCCGCGCCCGCGCGCGACGGAGAGCATCGGGGCAACGCGGCGCAGGTCATGGGCGCGATCAAGCGCGTCGAGCGGCAGCGGGGACCAATCGAGGACAAAGCCCTCCGCGGCCGGCATCACGACCCCGCCCTCAGGGTAGCGCATGATGGTCCAGCAGTCGAGTGGGTCGGTGGCGGCAGCGCGCTCGGCGAGCCGTGCGGCAACGGCGTCGAGCTCGGCCGCGCCCTCGCCCTGCCGCAGTCGAATGCCGGCGAGGGGGGCGAGCGCCCCGACCCCGTAGAGCGCGGCGACCACGTAGCACAGCGCCGAGAGGTGCTCGAGCGCGAGGCGTGCGGACACGTCCCGCCCGTCCCCCGTCACGAGGTCCGCCGGCCCGTCGCCCTCGCCTGTCAGGACACTAGAGGAACGCACGAGCGAGGCGTCGACGTCGGCGAGCGCGTCGTCTAGGTCCGAGAAGGCCCGTGCGGCCGGGCAGGAGAAGTCGAGTGCCTCGCCGTAGGCGGTGCGCAGGCGTGCGAGCTGGCCCTCGCCCGCCGCGGTGAGCGCCCAGAGCCTCCCGGGGGCGAGCAGCGCTGCTGCGCGCGTCACGGACGCGTCGGCGCCCACCAGGGCTTGGGCCCTCTCGACACTCGGGCGGTCCAGCGGCACGCGGCGCGCGAGCGCCCGCACGAACGCGAGAGCGCGACGGCGCTCCCTCTCTTCCAAGCCCTGGCCCATCTAGCCCATCGCCCTCCTCACCTCGTCCGTCAGCCGCTCGTAGCCGGTCAGCTCCTCGATCTGGTCGAGCAGGGCGAGACCCTCGCGGTTCGACGGGTCCGCCGAGAGCGCCGACGAGAGCTCGCCGAGCGCCGAGACCGCGAGCTCGGAGGCCCCGCCCTCGTCCCCTGAGCCGGCGAGGTGCCGCGCCTCGCGCATGCGGGACGCTGCGGAGAGCACCCGAGCCTCGCTCGCGCAGGAGGGACTTGCGAGAAGAGTGGCGAGCCGCTCGTCCATGCTCGAGAGCGAGAACTCGGCTGACTCGAGCGCTGCCCTCGCCTCGTGCAGGGCCCGCGAGGCGGTCGCTCCGCGGTGCGCCGCGGTCGGTAGGGGCCGCGCGCCGAGCGCGCGGGCGCGGCGGCGCGCGGCCTCCGCCACGCGGCCGTCGCCCGTGCGGATCGCGACCACCTCATAGGCCGCGGCGCTCAGCTGCTCGGGCGTCACCATGGGCTCGGACCCTGGGCGGAGCGCGCCTCGCGGGCCCGCTCGCACTCGCTCGCGAAGCTGCCGAGCCACTCGCGCGGCTGGGCGCGTGGCAGGTCGATCGGCGCCACGTACAGGCGGCTCCCGTCCGAGCCGTCGAGCAGCGTCAGTGCCCCCGGCGTAGTGGGCGGCGCCGAGACGCCCGTGAGCGCGAGCAGCTCGTCGCCATCGCACCCGAAGGCGATGCGGACCCCGAACTGCCGCAGGCCCACGGCGCGCCCGCCGTGCCCGAGCACGCCCTCAACGTCGGAGGCGGCGGAGGTCCACACGATGGTCTGGATGCCGCGAGCCGGGCCGTCGTGGATGATGTCCTGGACCTTCTCGAGCAGCGTCGGCGCGAGCGCCCCCCCGAGCGCCTGGAGGTCGACCCCGAGCGCCCCAGAGGCCGCCGCAAGGTCGCAGATCACGAGCACGTAGCAGCCGCGCCCGTCAAAGCCCCGCTCCTTGCGCCGGCAGAGCGTCTCATGGAGCTCGTCGACCGCCCGCTCGAAGGGCGTCCGCTCAGCCCCATCCGTGAAGTCAAACACAGTCCCGGACACGCGCTCGACGTATGGCAGGACGTCGAGGTCCGCGAGCCCGATGCCGCGACCTTCCTCCCTCCGGGCCGCCCGCGCGCGGCTCCGCCGCGACTCGAAGGTCGCGAGGACCACGCGGTCGCTCCCGTAGAGTCCCCCGCTCTGGCGCCCGAGGTCATCAATGCCCAGTGACAGCGCAATGTTCACGAGCACGCGAGAGGCGGCGCCCGCGTCGGGGCTCACCAGGAGCAGGTTGCGCGCGAGCGGCACGTCGCAGGGCTCGCCGGTGAGCGTGTAGGCGTCCTCCACCCCCGGCTCCGAGAGGATGAGCCCCGGAGTCACGATCGGGCACGAGTCCTCGTGGCGGCGCGGAAGCGAGCCGGCCAGGAGCAGGTTGAAGGGGTGGCGCAGGTTGTCGCCGAGCGAGGAGTAGTAGAGGCGCGTGCTCTCCTCGGGCAGGGTCGCCCGCACGCTCGGGTCGGCATAGATTGCCTCGAGCCGCCCCAGGGTACTGTCCTCGTCGTCCTTGTCGAGCAGCGCGACTTGGATGAGCTGGTTGCCCTCGCTGGTCGACCCGCCGTGCTCGTTGAAGATGGCGGCGCCTGCCTGCGCGTTCACGAGCGCCTCGTCGCTCTTGAGCAGGCCCGTTCCGGGCTTGAGCGCAATGCGGCACTGCATGTTGTCCGCGAGCTCCATGATTGGGCCGAGGTTGCCGAAGGACTGCGACGCCAGGAAGAGGTGGATGCCGTGGCTGCGCCCCTGGCGCGTGAGGCGCGCGACGATCGCTAGGCAGCGGTCGCGGATCTCGGGCGGCGTGGAGAAATCGGAGAGAATCTCCTGCACCTCGTCAAAGACCACGATGATGCGGGGCATGAACTCGTCGGGATGCTCGCGACGCCAGTCGTCGTAGTCGTCCATGCGCAGGCTCGCGCGATAGTCCCACTCGCTCGAGACGTCCTCAAGGGCGGCGAGCGCCAGCTCGGGCTTGGTGGTCACGGTGACCGAGCGCAAGGAGGGGATGTTCCAGCGGGCGAAGGGCGCGAACTCGTCGCCCTCCTTGAAGTCGATGAGGACGAGCTGGACCTCGCTGGCGGGGTAGCCGCGCAGCACGCTCATGATCATCGTGTGGAACAGCGAGCTCTTTCCCGCGCCCGTCGTGCCGCCGATGAGGCCATGGTGGACGCTGCCGCCGGGCTGGCCAACGGTCACGCGCGCGAGCTGGTTGCCGCCCGTGAGGCCGATCGGGATCCCAACGCCCCCGATCGCGCTTTCGTGGAGCCAGGAGCTCGCGTCGTCCTTCTCGCCCGTCATCTCGTCAAACGAGTAGATCCGCCCTTTCGATTCTGCAATCTTCTCCTTCAGGGTATCGAGCACCCGCTCCTCGGCGGCGCACACCTCCTTGACCTCGCCGATCCGCACGTAGAGGCGCGTGCCCGTCCGCTCGAGCCAGTTGCCGCTGCCCGAGAGTACCATTGCGCGCCGGTCGCCAACGATGCTCTTGAAGTCGGCATTGTCCTTGAGCTTCCCGACATAGTTGGCGTTCACGGACACGATGACGATGGTTCCTAGCCTCGTCCCGCTCTGGCAGATCTTGGCGAGCTCGGAGAGCGACGTCTCGTCAAAGCCGTAGGGGAAGTCGTTCACGATGATCGCCTGGACCGCCTGGTGCGCGAAGAAGCCGTCGCGCAGCGGGTCGCTGTAGTTGCCGATGTGCTGGGCCATGCGCAGGCGCAGGCTCTGCAGGCGCGCGGTGAGTTCCTTGGCGCTCACCACGACGTCCGGCAGGATGTTCTCGTGGGCGAGGTCGACGATGCTGCGCAGGCCGGCGAAGGTCTCGCCGTTGCGCCGCGGGTCGAAGAGGGCGACGTTGAGCGTCGTCGGCGGGTAAGCGAGCAGGAGGCGCATCGTGAGCGAGCGCAGGACCATGCGGATGGTCTCCTCGTCAACCATCTTGAGCACGAGCCGCAGGCCCTCCGCGAGGTCGCACACGAGCGGCAGGCGTACGGCCAACTCCCCCGCGGGCGACGGACAGACGGCCTCGGGCAGCACGCGATCGAAGACGGTGCGTCCGCCGTAGGCGGTCTTGAGCGCGGCCGGCACGTACACTGAGCCCAAGAGGAAGAGCGGCGGGCGGCTGTAACCCGCGACGTCGCGCAACGTGGGGTTCCTCAGGTCGGACTTCATGTCCCTCTCCGCCTGGAGGGCGGCCTCGTAGGCCGCACGCGGCACGAGGCCGGCCACGGGGGCGTCGCACATGCGCGCGACACGCACCTCGTAGCCGTCATGGAGACGTTGGCACTCCTCGCGCGCGGCGTGCGCGGCCTTGTTGGCCTCCGCAAGCCGTGAGGTCTTCTCGTTCCCGGCCTCGCGCTTGCGGTTCTCGCAGCGCTTCACGGCGGCGGCCACGTCCTGCCCGAGCGTGGCCTTCGCACCCAGGAGGTAGTCCACGCGCTCTTGCGCCCGCGCCTGCCGGCGGGCGTCCCCCAGCTTGCCGGCAAGCTCGAGCGCGCCCTTCTCGGTCTCGATGCTCGTCTCGAGGCGGTGCGCCTCCTGCTCTGCCTCAGCGCGGTCGCGGCTGAGCGCTGCCTCGGCGGCACTGCATTTCTCGTCGTAGGCGCTCTTCGCGGCCGCGGCGCTCTGCCTGGCCAGCTCATCGATGCGCTCCAGGCACCTGTCGCGCAGCTCGTCGCCCTTCCTGAGGTCGTGGTCGGCCGCCTCGGCGAGCCGGTCGAGCGCGGCAAGCGCCTCGGGCGCCGTCCGCGGGCCCAGGCCGTCGCTCGCGATCACGCGAATCAGGTCGGCGCAGCTGTTCACAACGCCCGTGAGCTTGAGGTTGCTCGAGAGCGCAAGGTAGTCCTCCTGCGCCGAGCCAAAACCTCCCGCCATGCTATCCCCTCTCTCCCGCCGCGCGCTCGCAGGCTGCGAGCGCAACCTCATAGAGCGGTCGCAGCCGCTCCGTCCCCGACCTCGCCAGCGCCTCGTCCATCCCTGCCGTGCCGTCGGTCGCGACCCGCGCGACCCAGCCAAGGTAGTCAGGCAATGCCTCGTTGACGAGGGCCGCGGGCCCATCCCCCTTGGGGAGAAGGACGTCCGCCCCCACGTCCGCTCGCAGGCGCTCGCCCGCGGCGTCGATCAGGCAGGCGTCGAACACGCGGCAGTGCTCGCCCTTTTCGTCCTCCCAGGACGCGTACTGGAGCCAGAGCACCCGCCAGCGCCCCGGCCTGAGCGGCACGGGAAGGGAAGATTCGAGCGTGTCGACGGCAATCGGTCCCACCGCCTCGATGATGTCTGCAACCTCCATCGGCTATCTCCTCCTCACGGGCTCGCGAACGAGCTTCTTGACCTTCCGCGCGGGCGGGGTGCCGTCATCATCGCCGCCCGTCCCGCGCCTGGGGCGCGCCCACTCTACCGAAAGGTTCTCGGTGCTCGCCACCATGGCCTCATAGCGTTCCCTGCTGACGAAGATCCGGTTTGTCCTGAGGCCAACCCCCCTCGACCAGCCGCCGGTGTCATTGATCCAGACCCCCGTCGGGCGCCCCGAGCGATCCACCGAAACGCCCGCGACCGTAACGCTGTGGTTGCGCCGCCACGAGCTCTGCCAGCCCTTGCCGTCAGTACTCGTAAGCCTCGGCGATATCGTGGGCCCCAGCAGGTCCTGAGCCTTGAGGGCAAGGCCCACCGAGTAGCCCTCCTGGCGTAGCTCGAGAAGGTCGTCCAGACTCATCACGTCGGAGCTCTTCGAGAAGCACCCGAAGGTGCAGTTGTGAGCCTCGAGCCCATGGCGTTCGAGCATCTCGCAGCGGCGCTCTGGGGAGGTGCCGCCGTTGCACTCACGCATCTGCACCATGGGAACGTAGCTCGCTTTGTCCTGGACGATAAACTCGCAGATGCCGTGGGCCCAGCCGTACCGCGTGCCCGTCTGCTCGTTCACCATGCCCGTCACCGTGCCGATGCCGCAGCAGCCACCCGTGTCGTCGTACTCGTAGCCTTGGGGCTGGGTGAGGAAGGGGGCATAGGCCGCCTCGAAGTCCGTGGCCCCACCGATGCCCACGAACGTCGTGCGACTCTCGGGGTCAAGCTCGGATGTGACCTCAGCGCGCCTCCGGGCGACCTGCTCGCCGAGCAACGCCGCCGATTGCTCGAGGGCGGCTGTCTGGTCACGGCGAGTTCCCAGGCGCTCGAGCTCGAGGCGCTCGCTCGCGGTGAGCGCAGAGGTGGCGTGCGCGTCGCAGAAGGCGTAGTATTCCCGCTCGGCGTGCTCGCGCTGCGACCGAGCGTGTTCCGCGACATCGCGCGCCTCCGCGCCCTGCCGCTCGAGCGTGTCTGCGTAGCGCCACGCCGCCTCCGTTGCCTCGGGCGAGCCCGAGCCAAAGTTGTTTCGAGCTACGAGGTAGGCGGCCTCAATGTTCGCTCTGGGATAGGGGTTGCAGTGCTCCGGCTGATCGGGCGGGGCGGCCGAGCCCTGGAAGGCGTAGCGGTAGGGCTGGTCGAGCGAGGCGGGCGCGAGCATCCGGTCCGCCTCCTCGCGCAGTCGCCTCATCACTGCCTCAGAGCCCGGAGCGCCACCGAGCTCGTTCTCGTACTTGTCGAGCGTCCCCTGCGCGCGCTCGCGCTCGTCGAAGCCCACGAGCGGCGCCCCCTCCGGCGGGTAGAGCATCCCCTCGGGCGGGTCGGCCCAGCCGAAGCTCTCCCTAAGATCGAAACGGAACCGCTCGACGCACTCGTCGAGCGCGGAGCGGGGCGCTCCATCCGCGCGGCGCGTGCGATAGGGCACGCCTGCCGAGGAGGACGCGGGCGCGGCGTCCCCGCATCCAGCCGCAACGCCCCCTCCGCCGGCCGCACCCCCTACGCCCGCGACGAGGCTTGGCGCCGGGAGGTCGTCGCCCTCCTCGACTAGCTCGGTGCCCATGCCGAGGACCTCGAGCACGCGGTTGGCTATATGGGCGTGGGCAGCCACCGACCTGTGCGCGGCGCCGATGCGGTCGCCGCCATAGGGGGCCGCCGCCATAGCCACGCGCAGCTGGCGCGTGGCCCGGTTCTGCTCGGCGATGTAGCGCCGCATGCCGCGACCGAGCTCTTCGCGGTCCGCCTGCGCGGTCCCGAGCCTGCGACGGGCCCGCTCGAGGCTCGCGCGGGCGGCGCTCGCCGCGGCGTCGGCCTCGCGGGCCGCATCCCGCGCCCGCGTCGCCTCGCCCTTGTCGGCAGACCCCGCGCGCGAGCGGGCGGCCGCGGCCTGTCGCTGGGCGGCCGCGAGCTCGAGCTCGCGACGCGAGACGTCGCGCTGCGCTTCTTCGATCTCGCTGACGAGCCGCTCGGCCTGCTCGAGCTTTCCCTCGACTCCCATTGCCGGCCTCGCGCGCTAGAGGCGCGCCTCGTTCGCCCGGGCCGTTCCGAGGGCCTCCTCGACCTCGGCGCGCCCGCGCTCCTGCAGCTCGCGCAGGGTCTCAACGGTGCCGCGCGCGCCCTCGGCGGCCTTCTCGATGCTGCTTGCGCCGTACTCGGCGACGCCGCGCGCCTGCTCGAGGCTGCGAATGCCGTCACCCGTCTCCCGCGCCTCGCCAGCCGCCTCGGACTGCAGTCCCTCGCTCGTGCGCGACTCGGACTCGATCTCCTTGTTCACGCGGTCGTTGAAGTCGCTCGCGGACTCCGCGCGCGCGGCCGAGATCGCCTCGCTCAGGGCCTGGCGGTCCCCCTCCTCCGTGAGCCTAACGTTCTCGAGGGCCTGGGACTGGCGCTCGCGGGACTCGGCGATCTTTTCGCCGATGTCGTTGGCCTCGCGCATGGCGTCGCGGGCCTCGTCGAGCCCCTCACGAACTCGCTCGATGGGCATGTCATTCTCCCCCTTCTTCCAGTGTCATCGGATCGATGGTCGCGAGCGAGGCGCGTGCCACGCCGACATAGGTCCGCATGGCCTCGCGTAGCTCGTCGAACTCCCGCGCACCGCCCGGGTGCGCGTACGTCATGCCAAAGCGCTGCATCCCGCCGGCGGTGAGCGCGAGCATTCGCTCAGCGTAGAGCTCAGTCACGTCCGAGTACTCCCAGATCGCGCACACGGTCGCCGCGTCGACGCCCTCCTCGAACATGTCCTTGGGCGAAATCGCGCCGGAGGAGGCAAAGCGCTCCATCCGAAGCCCCGCCCAGCCGCGCGCACGCTCGTTGAAGGCGGCCTTCGCTGCGTTGAGCGCGTCCATCGCCGGCGAGAGGTCCGGGGCGAGCGGGGTCCCGTCCTCGGTCGTCGGCCACGTCCTCAGGTCGGCGTGAATCGCCTCGTCGACCTCGCGACAGAGCCGTTGGTGGGCGTCCTTGTCACCCACAGCGTCGGGCAGCTCGCGCTCGAGGCGCGCGAGCGCAGCGAACGCGCCGGAGAAGCGACGGTCGATGTCGGCAATCGCCGCGCGCATCGCGTCGGCGTCGTTGCGCGGGACCTGGAAGCGCAGGCTCCGGTACCATGGCGCGCTCTCGCCAACGAGGCGCTCCGCAAGCCGGTCCGCCTGGAGCGACGTGGCCGCGAGCTCACGTTCTTCTCGCCCGGCGACGTACTCGGGGGTGCCGGGGGTGCCAAGCCACTCGGCCATGCGGATCTCGAAGGGCCGCTGCAGGCCCTCGTAGAGGACAAGAGCGTCGCCGGGGTCGGCCGTGGCCATGCGCTCGAGCTGGACGCCGCTCGCCGCCATCATCGAGCCGAGCAGCTGGCGGTCGTCCGCGGATGTCATGCGCAGCGCGACCTTGAGACCGGTGTTCTTGAGGACCTCGGGGGCAATCGCGGTGGGCAGCTGGTCGGCGACGACGATGCCCTCGGAGTAGGCGCGCACCTCGCGGAGCATGTCCGAGAGGAAGGCCGTCGCCGCGAGCTTGGGGTCGGCATCCTCGCCCGAGACCTCCTCGGCCTTGGGCGCCACAAGGTTGTGGGCCTCCTCAATGAAAATCACGTGGCGCACGGGCTGCGGGCCCGTATAGTCCGCGTCGACCATGAGGCTCTCGCGCACGAGCAGGAGCAGGAGCAGCGTGAGGAAGTTCGCCTCGCTTCGGCCGAGCGCCTCGAGCTCCACCACGGCCGACATGTGGAGCCACTCGCCCGGTTCGAAGGTCGAGCGCGGCACGTCGAAGAGCTCGCCGAGCTCGCGGCGCAGCAGGGCGCCGATGCGCATGCGCAGGGCGGCGTTCAGGTTGCCGCGCACCTCGCCGGAGTAGGACTCTCGGTCGATCTCCACGCGCATCTGGTCGTAGAGCTCGGAGAGCGTGGGCCAGTCGCGGGGGTCTCCGGGCAGCGAGCGGTCCTTCGGGGTCCATCCGTGCTTGGCATAGATCGCCTCGACCGAGCGGTCCAGGATGAACGGCAGCGACTCGACGAGCGGGAACGACGCACCAAAGACGGCGCAGAGCCGGCCGATGTGGTGGCCCACAGTCACGCCGTGGGGAATCTGGAATGGGTTCACGCGTAGCGGGAAGGCGAGCTCCCCACCGGGGGAGAACACCCTGACCTCCTGGGAGAGGCGCGCGTTCAGAAGCGCCCGGTACTCGTGCTTGGCCGGTTCAAGGACGAGAATCGGCACGTCACAGTTCACGAGCGTCGTAGCCATGTGCAGCATGGTGTTGGTCTTGCCGGAACCAGGGACGCCGGAGACGAACGCGTGCTTACTCAGCTTCGAGAGCTCGAAGTAGGCGCGCTGGCCGAACTCGTCGGTGCCGAGTAGGAGGGCATCCGTGCCCGAGACCGGGCGGGGGGCGGTCTCCTTGCGCAGCTGGACAGCCTCACCCTCGTTGAGCGCGGGGAGGCGGAAAAGGCAGGCGGCCTCCTCGAGCGTGAAGAGGTTGCAGATGTCGCACTGGGCATAGGAGCGGGCGCGCGCGTCCACCTGTACGAAGCCGCTCTGCGGAGCTCCCGTTGCCGCGGCGCGCCGCGGAAAAACGACCTTCTCGCCGAGCTCGCTCGACAGCACATCGCCCTCCGAACGAGGGGCCACCAGTGAAAGCGCGTCGAATTCACCCTTGTAGACGGCAATATCGAGGCTGCCGGTCTCCACCGCCTCCGAGGCGGCGGCGTCGAGCAGCGCGCGCGCCACCTCTCCGTCATGGGACATGGCAACCGCATTCAGGTGGAAGAGCGGTGAGCCCTCTAGCGAACTCAGCAAGTCCTCATAGCTCTTCTCGACGAGCTCAAGAGCGTAGTCGCGCACGCCGCCGCTGCGCGAGGCCTGCTGCCAAATCTCACGGAGCGGCAGGGAGTCGCGAAGCGTCAGGGCGCGCTCGGTCGGATAGAGGTCGACACGCAGCACCGCCGGCAGGTTCAAGTTCTGCATGAGGTGCATCATCGTATAGAGGCGCGAGGACTCATTGGGTTTGTAGCTGGAAACAGTGAAGTATCCAATCGCGTTGTCCTGTGTCCGCATGAACTTTGAACCCTTCGAGAGGGCCGCGAAGTGGCTGAATCGCATCGGATGAGTAGGCAACCCACACCCATCGTCGCGCTCAAAGGGACCGATAAGGCTCACCAGCTGCCCGGGACGCATGAGCTCGGACCCGTCCCGTGCGCAGCGCGTCCTGAGGTCAAAGAGACTCGCGATTGGCGATGAGAGGACAATCTGCCGGACGTCTCCAAGGTCAACAGCACCCTCGTCGTCCTGGGCGACGACGAGGGTGACCGACATGCGCCCACCATCTGGACAGCCCGGGTCATAGGCGTAGAAGAGGTGGAGGCTCGTGTTGGGACGTCGTGCAAAGAGCCTGAGGAAGCCGGGGTGCGTCTCGAGAACTCCGCGAATCCCCCGTGCGCCCAGGGTAGAGTACTTTGCCAAGGTAAGATCGGGAGCGCTTTCAAGCCCAAACGCCAGCGCGAGCATATGCGGTCCCCCTCACAGAATCCAACAACAGCAAAGATTCTACACACAGGTTGTTTTCTGAATAGTTTCTTGAAGCGACAATTCGACAGACGGATGGCGCCCTGCGCCATCCCAGACCATTTGGCCTCCGGCGCGGAAGGAGCTACCGACCGCAAGTCATCGCTGGAGTGCGACGTCTCCGCACACGGCAAGGCCCCGGCGTGCCCGGACACAGCAGCCCCCGCTCGCGAAATATCAGGGGCCGGCCAGCCGATCTTGACGAGACGACCCACCTTCGCAATGTTTCGGGGAGGATATAGTGTACGCGGCGGCGTCGAACAATGCTGCCCACGCCCAGCGGCGCGCCCTGAGGAGCATTTCTGGCAGGGAGACGAGATGTTGCAGGCCATCATCCTGATCGAGATTGCCCTCTCAGCGGCAGCCATGCTCCTGATGACTCGGCACCATCGAAACCCCTTCCGCAACGCCTCGATCATGCTGCTCGTCTGCATTGTCATCAACGTGACCGGCAACTTCTTCGTGACCGGACCGAGCCTCGGGTCCCTCGTATCCGGGACATACAATGGAGTGCTGATGATGGTGGGGGCGGGATCGCCTGAGTTCGCCGCGGGCGGAGATGGTGATAGCTTAGTGGCAGCCGCGTTCCTCGCCGCCTTCCAGCTCGCCGGCATCTGCGCGCTTTACACCACCGTCGACCTAGCCGTTTCCGCCCTCGCGTCGCGATGGCTCGAGCGCAGCCGAGTCGCCCACAAGAGGTTTTCTAGGACTTTCCTAGTCTCTGCTATCCCCGACGGGGCTGCGGCAGCAAGGTCCTTCGTAACCAGCATCGTCAAAGCCCGGGAAAACGACCTTGTCGCCATCCGCGGCTTCGACCCCGACGATGGTTACGCCAGCCCGCCTGGTGCGACCATGGTCACATCGATGTATGACCTCGCGGCTCAAACGAGTCACGGTGAGCGATACGCAGTCAGCTTCATGGACTTTGGAGTCAGGGTCGAAAGGACACTAGGGGATCGGGGCTACGCCGACGTAAGCATCTACCGCTACGACGAGCTCGCCGCCAAAGACCTGCTCTACTCGCACGTACTGCCCGCAATCGTGGACGACGTTCAGTCAGGAGAGCTCATATGCCGCGCCAGCGGTTATCGCGTCCTCCTGATAGGAGCCGTCGATGGCCTGGCTGGGTGCATCGCGCGCCAGCTCGCAATGAACCTGCAGCTTCCCCCCGACGGGCAAAACAGGGACAGAGAGCTGCCGAGGATAGACATCTGGTCGAGCGAGAGAGACGAGAGCGAGGGGTGGTTCGAGGAGAGCTACCCGTCCCTCGGACTTGCGGCGACCATGACCTATCACCAGGGCAGCGCGCGAGGACCGGAACTTTACGCCTACGTCAAGGAGGAGAGCTTCGACTGGGTCATACTGGCTCAACCCCAAGACGAGCACAACGTCTTCGTAGCTCGCAGTATCATGCTAGGCCTGAGGAGGACGCGCCCGGAAAGGGCGACACGGGTTGCTGCGAGGTGCCGCGAGCCCTGGAAGTACGAAGACCAGGCAACGGGGCTGCTCCTATTCGGCGCCGACGACTCCCTCGCAAGCTGCAACTCTCTAATTGGCTCCAAGATGGATGACCGCGCAAAGCTGGTCAATGCGTTCTATGCTGGGATACCCGCCCAGAGTGCGATAGCGGGGCACGGGGTCTCAGACGCGGCAAACGAAGCGTGGCAGACGGTAACGACCCAGTTCGACCGCGATTCCAGCAGGGCGATGGCCGGGTTTGCTGAGGTCGAAAGGGCGTGGCTTGACGCGTGCAGAGATGGAAGGTGTCCATGCCCCGATGGGCCCGACGACTACCTCGCGAGGCTCGAGCATCATCGATGGGTCGCGTTCCATGTCGCGTCTGGCTTCTCCCCCATGAGCCTGGACACCATGAGACAAAGGTATCTTTGCGCGAGCAAGGCGTGCGCGGGAGGAGCGACCCCACCCGGCTTCGAACCGGGAAAGACGGCGCCGGGAAAGTACGCGAGAGTGGACGGCCCGGGATACGGGGACTCCCGCTACGAGCATGTCTGCATCGCGCCGTGGAGTGAGCTCCCCCGCATAAGCGCCGAATATAACAAGCTGACCGGGGAAAGCCGTGACTTTCAGCAGAGCGACCGAGACGTGATCAAGCTGCTCGACTACCTCGACGGAACCTGCCGGGACGCGAGATGGGAGTGACGACACGGTGATAGGACTGAACGAGCCACCCACAGACAGCTGGGTGAAAGCGCTTTCTTCCAAGCTCGAGGCGTCGGACTCATCCGCACCGGGCACATCGCCACTGCCCTCATCAGACAGCCGCAATAGCTATGACCTTCTCGAGAGCGAAGCACCCGTCCTCGTACGCAGAGTGTTCATCTCCTCGACGTTCCGAGACTTCCACTCCGAACGCGACCTCCTTCAAAAAAAGGTCGCTCCACGATTAAGGCTCGCGTGCGCCGCGCACGGGGAGCAGCTAGACCTCGTTGATCTCCGCTGGGGAGTCGACACCTCGTCCATGAGCGAGGAAGAGGCCTCCAAGAAGGTGGTAAAGAGGTGCTTCGACCTCATCGACAGCTGCAAGCCGTACTTCGTATGCTTCGTCGGCGAGAGGTACGGATGGATTCCCGGAGAGGCCGCCTGGAAAGGGGCCCTCGATGCGAGAAGGGCAGAGATTCTCAGCAGCGAGGCGAGGCCCTTGGGCGGCGTTTCGGAGCTGAGCGTGACCGCCGCAGAAATACTGTATGGGGTGTTCCAAATTACGCGCTGCGAGAACAAGGGTCACGTTATCGCCTGCCTTCGTGACCCGATAGACCTCGCGAAGCACGCCACCTCGGAAGATGGCTACGCGAGCGAGGGGCACTGCGACAAGCTGGAGACAATCCGGGCTTTGCTTGAACGCGAGTGCGGCGATGGGCTCATCCGGTACGAGGCGACTCTGAACGAAGGCTCGGGAGCGCTCGAAAACATGGTGACGGCCTCTGGCGAGCCGCTCGATCGCTCTCTCGAGGAGGCGATTCTCGGCGCCTTCCAAGACGACTGGAACCGGGAGGGGCAGAGGGGGGAGTTTGACCGACTGCTGGCATCGAACAGAAAGTTCGTATCCTACAGAGTGGAGGCACCTTACTCGCTCAAGCGCGACGAACTCCTAGAAAAGGCTGCGGAAGCGATCGATCTCCGGATCGATCCGGTATGCATCGTCGGAGATCGGGGCGAGGGGAAGACTCAGCTTCTCTGCGAGCTGCTCCACCGCTACTCCAGCATGCCGCGCACTAAATCGATAGGGTACTTTCCCGACGCGTCTGTGTCGGGGCGCTCTCTCTCCGCCGTATTTGACTATCTGCTCACGTGCATCAGGACGTCCCTTGGCCTCTCTCCCGTTAGCAAAGACCTCCCAAGAGAGGCGGCCGATGCCGAACCGTTTGACCACAGGACATGGTCCGCACTGATCAATGGGGCCATCAGCGAATACGGTAAGTCGTCAGGGGAGGTCGTAAGGCTGTTTGTTGCCGTGGACACCTCGGACGGCCCCGCGGGCCTTACCGACGCCGCTGCGAAGGTGTTCTCGAGCATTCACCGCTTCTCGAGACTTAAGCGCTCGGAGAACCCCTTCGTCCTCTTCCGGGCGGTAATCAGCGAAGACCGCTCGAATCTGGCCAAGGGGGGTGGCGGCTACGCCGAGTTCTCTATCGCCCCCCTAAGCCAGGGGGAGTATTTGGAGCTGGCGGAGCTCAAGCTGTGGGAAAGCCATCGGGACGTGACCCCAAGAATGCGAGCGGCGCTCGCAGGCATGGGCACGAATAAGACTCCCCTCCACGCCGTGCTCTCGACGAATCTATTGGCTCTTTTGGGCGGAAGGGATCTCTCCTCGCTCGAGAGCTCCCAGCAGATTGATCGACGCATCTCAGACGCCATAGCCGCGATGCCCGATGACGTCGCGAGGCTCGGCGTCGCACTGATTGACGGGGTCTGTTCGTCACCAGACGCGAGCTTCCTGCGGACTGCCGTCGAGGCTCTTGCGTTCCTGCCTTACGGTACGACCGTGCAGACCCTCGAGTCCATTTGCGAAAAGGCGGAGAACCGCTGGCGCACCCTTGAGTTCGAAATCATGCTCGGTTCTCTCTCCCCTCTGATAGTCAGGGGCGCAGACGGGCTCATCAAGATCACGCACGCATCATTTAGAAGGGCGCTCGAAAATCGCGTGCTTAACCATGGTGAGGAAAGCCAAAAGGACTTCTTTGCTTTGCTCGTGAATAGGATGCTGTCCACTACGGACGGGTCCCGGGCCTCCCTCGGCAACGTCTTTTACCTCTGCAGAATGCTCGACCTTCCCAACCTTGCCCTTGCGTTGTGCCACCTCGCTGTCAGCCACAGTGGCAAGGCCGGCCTTCTTCCGCCCGCCAATGTCCGTAACGCCCTAATGGATGAGCTTGTTTTGGATGAGAAAGAGTGGATCGCAGACGCCGTTCGAAGAACGTCTCGCGACGGTAGAATCTCGCCTTCGGCAGTTTCGTTTCTTCTCTGGGCCATAAACACCTGCCAAAGAACCAGGGGGTCGGACGCAGCGCTCTGCAATCTCGGATTCGAATCCATCGCCGCCTACAACCTAATGATCAAGCAGGGGGTAGACATGTCGTTCTGTGAGAAAGCCAAAAACAGGGCCTCGCACAGGACAAAGACGGCGTCCATGCGCTCTGACCCACTTAGGTGGAGCGGGATAATAGAGCCTCCAGACGTAGATAAGGTAAAAAGTGGCGCACTGCTCAGGCAGGGAGTCATGGTCTCCTACATCGGGGAGACTTACAAGTGGGCGAAATACGAGGTGGAGGGAAAAGTCGCGTACGATCTAGACATCCTCTCCGACTGGAACCCCAACGCGGCAGAGGTGCATCTCGTTGGTTTCGGGGATTCCGGACTCACTCATATCCTTGCAAACGGTTATCCCTATCGCTCGGTAAAGGGCAATGGCCAACAAGATCAGTTCATCACGCAGGCGGCGCTATGGTGGTACCTGTCAGAAAAGGGATGCGGAAGCATCGGGACGCAATTTACCGAGAGCGAGCCAGACCCCTACAATCTGAGACCATTTATTCGGGCTCTTGTGGACAGCGCCTGCGCCACGCAGGAAAATGGAAGCGAGCCATGGTTTGACTTCTGCGGAAAGCGCCTGCGTCCCTGCGTCTTCTCCACCGACCGATGGAACTCCTCGATGATCATCGTGCTGCTCGATGTCAACGAACTTCCCGATACCGATTCATTTGAGATGCCGGTCGCTAAGATTCCGCCCGAGCTTTGCAGTCGCCCAAGCGACGGCATCGTTGACGTGACGGAGCAGGAACGAGAAGGACAGGATGGCAAGGCGACCAGAACCATTTCCGGAAGAAAGATAACCAGGGATTCCATCGGGTAGATCGCGTTGAGTGAAGGCTTGTCCTTCCTGTGCGTCGCCACACGACCGCGAAGACCCGCGTCTACAAGGCAACTGAGAGAGTGCTTTCGGGGCGATAGCGCAAGGAGCCATGATGAGTATCTGGGGAAAGATCGGCATTGCCGGGGTAGGAGCCGACGACCTCGACGATGTGGCGCGTGAGTTCTTGCTCGGGTCTCGTGGCCCTGAGGCGGGGACCCCGCTCCTCCTGGAGCCTGACTCGCTGGATGACCTCGTTGCCTACCTCCTCGAGCTCGAGTCGCCACGCCGCGGCGACCGCAGCTTCGCCAGGCTCCGCAACGCGCTTCTCTCCTCGGTCACGGAGCTCGAGACCAGGGGTGGAGAGAGTCGTCGCGCTGGCAGAGCCCGCCGAAAGGCTCGTGCGAAAGAAGACCTCGGAGTTCATGGCCCAGGACCGCCGCGAACTCCTGGCCCTCGGCTCGGAGCTGGACCTCGCCTCGCAGACCCTTTCCGAGGACGGAGCGGTGCTCGCGAGCCCCTCGTCGGCAGCCGCGGCCTGGGCCCGCGCCGCAGGCGCCGTGGAGTCCTTCCTCACAAGCCCGAGGAGAGCGCGCCGCTTCGACCTCGAGGATTTCTTCATGAGCGTCGACGGCATCTACGACCTCGCCGCCTGCGTCGAGCTCCTCCGGCGCCTCCTGCTCGCGGCGGGCCGCTCGCTCAACGCCCTCGGGGCGGCGACGCTGGGGCACCACGACTTCTCGGGCGTCGGCGACGCCGTCGCCCTCTGGGAGGTGTCTGAAGGGTCGGCGGCGAGGCGACTGGCGAGCGCCCTCGCACGGCTGATGTCCAGGACGCCGGGGCTGTCGGGAGGAGGGGCGAAGGACGCCCTCCTCCCCGATTCTAGGGACGCCTACTGGATCGAGTCCTGCTCGCAGCTGGGGCAGGATGTGCTGCGCTGGGTGTACGGACGGGGCAAGGCGAGTTTGAACTTCGCAGGCATCGTCGGCGTCGCCTGGCCCGGGCCGGCTATCTACGGCTATGACGACGGGGAGGAGGAGCCGGAGATGGCCTGCGAGCTCTGCGCCGCCCTCGAGAGCGGGAGGAGACCCGAGCACCCCCTGCTCCTCGGGACGCACGAGGCGACCATCTCTCAGGATCTCGTCGTCCCCATCCCGGAGGACCTTCTCGAGGGGGCGAGGCACCTGTTCATCACTCAGGGCGCAGAGGAGCCCGGCGCCCTCTTCTGCCAGACGCCGTCCCGGCACTTCGCAAGGCTCGCCCAGCTCATTTCCAGCGAGCAGGAGCTCGTCGGCTATCCATGGGACTTCATCGAGAGCGGGGTGAGCGCCGCGCCGGGAAACGTACCCGAAAACCTCGCAAGCAGCTTCGAGGAGGAGTTCGCGCTCTGCGCCTCGGGCGAGGAGGTCCCCGTCAAGGGGGGCGGGCTCCCCCTCCGAGAGACGGTGGTGTGCGACTGGGCGAAACCGGGCGCACCGGTCGTGATCCTCGGGCTGGGCGACCGCTTCGTGGTTGCCAGCGCGGAGCGGCGCGCGACATACGAGCGGTGGTCAGACGCCGATTCGTCTGGGCTGCCGCAGGCACGCTTCCAAGAGTAGGCCTCTCGACCGACCAGAGGAGAGGATGGGCATCGCGTGTGACGGGCGAGCTACCCCCGAGTTCCGAACACCTCGACAAGCCTCTCGAACGGACCGGCGAATTCCGGGACTCTCAGATTGACCATGGCCCCTTCCTCCCGCTTCGTGTGCTAACGGAGCAAACGTGGCGCATGGGGGCGGGCGGTATGAGGCGAACTGTTCTAGTGTTGTGACGCCCTAGCCCTCCCGGCCGCCGTCCATCCCGCGCTCCGCCGCTCTCTCGATGTCCCTCGCCATGCCGAGCGCAAGGGACAGGCCCGCTCGGTCGAGCCGGACCGCAGCGCCGGTCCTCCTGTTGACGGCGCGGCCGAGGGTGGCTCCGTTGACCCTCCGGACCGGCCCCCTCCCGCTCCGGGCGAGGCTCTCGGAGCGGAAGCGGAACTGCGCGTCGCCGCGCGCCGAGAGCGTCATCACGATGCCGTCCTCCCGGAGCCTGCGCGCGAGCTCGCGGGGACGGTTCGGGCACTCGCGAAGCGCCGCCACCTCCGTCGCGCGGGCCGCGACCCGCTCGCGCACGAGGTCGTTCTCGGAGCGGTGGGTAGAGTCGCGGCGCTGCCACTCGCGCTCGGCGCGCGACGGCTGCCTGGCGTGGGCCCTGGAGTTCGCCCCGCGCTCGAGCTGGGGCAGGCCGTAGCGCTCGTCGAGCTCCCTCACGGTGGCGACGCGCGCCTTTGCGGCCCTCCTCGCGGGGCCCTCGTCGAGGCGCCTGCCCGTCTCGAGGTTTGTCCTCGAGACGCAGAGGTGCGCGGCGAACCTGTCGGTGCCGTCGGCGGCGCATCTCTCGCGGTGGAGCACGACGACAACCTCCTGGCTGGGGTACCTCGCCTCCACGTAGTCCCGCGCGTAGTCCATGCACCGCGAGGGCGTCATCGGCCCGCCGTTGCACGAGCAGGCCGCGGGGTCGAAGGCAAGTATCTGGTGCTCGGCGAGGGACGTGCGACAGCCCGCCCTCCCCGGGCGGTCGTGCCCGTATGCCCTCCTGGTCGCGTCCATCTCGCGGAACGCTCCCCGGAAGTCCTCGGCGCAGAGGTTCTGCGTCCAGTGGTCGAGGGCCTTCTCACGTTCCCAGTCGAGGTAGGATTCGAGCCTCCTGAGGTGGCGCGTGCTCTTGACGCTCGTCTGCTTGATCGCGGTCACGGGTACCTCCCTCTCCACGCCCTTACAGGGCGCTCCACTCGTCGTCTTTGTTCGCCGTCGCGGCGTCGGGCCACTCCGGGCACCACGTCTCCACCGCCGTGTCGGCGCACGACGCCCTCTCGTCGAGCCTGCGCCGGTAGTCGCGCCTCCTGGCGGCCTCGTGCTCGGGGCTCCCGAGGTCGAAGTGCCGCCCGGTCGGGGTCCTCGAGCAGTCCCCCAGCGGGGCGCGGAACGCCCCCGCGTGGGTCTTGGGCACGCCGTTCTCCGCCTGCTTGACCACGATGGCGCCGTCGCGGTCCGGGCTCATTCCCAGCCACTCCCAGGGGTGGATGACGTCGTCGGCCTGCTCGCTGTAGCTAATCGAGCTCGAGGCCCCACGCCCCCTGCTGGAGCTCGTCCCCCGCGTATGCCTCGTCGTCTTCCCCACGAGCTCGGAGAAGTAGCGGCGGTCCTCCTCCTCGCCCAGCTTGAGGGCGACCTTCACGCCGCAGTTCGCGAGGACCTTCCTCCTGCCGTCCCGCTCGCCGTACTTGTTGAGCTGCGCCACGTTCTGCACGGCGCCCGCCCAGTAGAAGCGGTAGCTGCGGCCGAGGCTCAGCAGCGCCGGGAGCCCGGGCATCCTTGGGAGGTTGCCCCACTCGTCGCCCACGACCGTCACGGGGCGCGCGAGCGCGCCGCCCTCCGCCTCCGCCCGCTCCCGCGCCGCCGCCCAAAGCTGGTCGAGCAGCACGGTGAGCACGGCGTTGTAGGGCACTCCCTCCTCGTCCATGGAATGCAGGAAGAGGGCGGTCTTCCTCGTGAGGACCCTCTCGGGGTCGATGTCGGACCCCGACGTCATCCACGCCACGGGCGCCGAGGAGTAGGCCCGCGTCGCCACCTTGAGCGTCGAGAGGACGCTCCTAAGCTCGTTGCCCCCGGACGACAGGAACTGGGACGCCCTCGAGCGCGCGGGGTGGCCCTCGGGCAGGCCCCTCAGCACCGCCTTCAGGGGCGCCGCGGGGTCGTCGCCCTCCCCTCGGTGCCGCGGCAGAGCACGGCGTCGACGGTGGCCATGTGGCGCGCGCCGTCGGGGCACCCCTCCGCGGTCGCGACGTAGAGCACGAGCGCCGATAGAAGTGACCTCGCCGAGAGCGCCCAGTGCGACGCCCCGCCGGGGCCGTCGTCGGGGACGACGACCGCCGCGAGCGAGTCCGCCGCGAGCTCGGCCTCGTGGCGCCTGCCCGCCGCGGCGAGGCGGCAGACGCGCGCGAGCGGGTTGAAGCGCTGCCCCCTCAGCGGGCTCGCGGTGTCGAGCAGCAGGACCTCGTAGCCCCTTCGCGCAAGCTCGTCGCCGCAGAGCTCGACGAGCTCGTTCTTCACGTCCGAGACGACGACGGTGTGGGGCTCCGACCCCGCGGAGCCGTCGCCGTAGGTGAGCAGGTCGAGGCTGGGGATCAGGAGGTAGCGGCTCTTCCCCGACCCCGTGGCGCCGTCGATGAGGACGAATCTGCCGGGCTCGAAGAGGTAGCGCCAGCGCGCGTAGCCGTAGACGATCCCCCTGGCCCTTGGGCTCGACCTCCCGTCCCACGTCTCCGATCCGGCGACGACCTCGCGACCCTCCCTCACCCGGGCGCTGCCGAGAGGCCCGCCGTCGGGGTCTCGCCCGGCTGCCTCCAGCCTCGAGATGGCGAGGAGGGACGCGAGTCAGCACGTCGCGAGCGTCGCCGCGGTGCCCGCGGGCGCCCCGAGGGGCCCGCCGGAGGCCCACCACGCGGCGACGGCGGGGGCGCTGAAGGACGAGAGCGCGCCCGCCAGGTCCGGTGCGGAGCCCGCGAGCAGGGACTCAACGAGGTCCGCGAGGACCGGACAGGAGATGGCGCCTAGCGCCAGTGCCGCTAAGGCAGACTTGACGAGAACGTTCACGTGATCGCCCCCTAACGGCCCCGGACGAGCGACAGGACCTCCGCCACCGCGTCCGCTGCTGCGGCCACGGCGGAGAGGGCGGAATCTATGGCCGCCGTGTGCGCCCCTCCGGCACCATACGTGTTCAGGGCCCTGGCAATCTGGTTGATGTTAGAGCCGGCACGCTTGAGGTTGACGTGGGCCTCACGGAGGGCGATGGCGTCGACCTCGATGCTCGGCGCTTCCCTATCCCTCAGCGCCGAGTGGCGCATGTAGGACGAGACGGTCATTGCCGACCTCCTCGCCCTGTGCCTGATTCGGTCCATCTCACGGCGAGTGACCCTGACCTCGATGCGAGCGTCGCGGCAGGCCCCGTCGACCCTCCTGCCTTCAGTGATCTGTGCATGCATGGCAATTCTCCTATCTCCTGTTTGGGACAGAGCCGGGGACAGTTTTGGGACAGCCGGCGCCGCCCTCGACTGCCCCCGGACTCTCTAGAATTGCCTCACGCCGCCGTTTGCCGAGGTAGAGGCTACCTCTGGTTCCCTCCTGTTCCTTGCGATGACATATCCCAAGGCACTCATAACCCGAAGGTCGTAGGTTCAAATCCTGCCCCCGCGACCATACACAGTCAGCCCGGAGGTCATGTGGCCTCCGGGCTTTTCGTTTGCACGGCCCCCAAATTAACGCGCACTCGTGCACGTCCTTCTCGCGTTTTCCCAGTTGGGGGTCAGCCGAGGCTGCACGAGTGCGCGTTAATGGGGGCCGCTGGCGCCCGCCGGCGCTCGCGCAGAGCCCGCGGCCCGACCGCGCCCATCCCGAAACCCCCACCCGAAAGCTTTCGGAACGACTCTAGGGTAGCCTCGGAGCATTTCGGAGCAGCACGGTCAGCGCCGCAGCGCGTGGGATTGAGCACCTGGGTCATAATGATGAAAAAAGTACGCTCTGTTTTCATCAACGAGAGTAGGCTATGATACCGACATCGCCAGCTGGCCTGCCACGCTCTTATTGCGACGCCCATTGCGACATTATTGCGACATGGGATGTCGTAATAGCCCCCAACTCCCGTATTTCCTAGAGCCAACGCACTCGATTACCTTCCTGTCCAGAAGCTCCTTTGCCCCCTGGACCCGCTTGGGACCCAAGCCGATCTCGTCCGAGAGCTTCGGCGCCAACCCGTCACGGCCAATGGGCCGGCCAGCCGCGGGGAGGAGGCCTTTCGTCAGACGAAGCGAGGCGCCAAATTGGCACCTCACTCATTGACCACCCCGCAGATTAAGGCACACCTTCGCCACCACGGCTCCATGGGAGGCGGTGTTTCGTGACGCTTCGCGGCATCTTGCGATACTTGTCACCCGCTCAGCAGAGGCGTCATCCCCAGAAGGATGCGTAGCGGAGATTGCGCGGGACGGAGGAGGAGTCGACGGGCTTGATGAGGCCGACGGCAGGAGTACCCCTGATTATTCCGGAAGCCTGAGACCTGTCGCCCCCAAGTCCGAACGCCCTGCGAACGTCGGAGTTCCCGATGACTGAGAATTTAACGTATGCGTGGCACGCCGCACCTATCGGGTGATGCGAAAAACTAGGACTGCTAGAGCTCGGCAAAATGGAAGGCCCGATGCAGGTTCTTTCAAGATACCTCCCGATGCCTACCATCGTATTTCAAACATGAGCAGCCACGAAGTTGAGGTCACATACCGTGGCCTCAACTTTCCACTCGATGAACATAGCTGGGTTTGTCTACACCCAGAAGGAGATGTTACGGGAGCATTCTCACTTCCCCTCCGGGCAAATCGGACAATGCCTTCCCCCGTCGCACATCGAATCTCTCCAAGCTTCGGGGCTGCCGCAAAATGTAACCAGCGGGGTTATCCAAGCAATCGCCGAAGGGGACACGCTTCGCGGAGGAGCCGCTTCGCCACCTGAATCGTGAAGATGTCGAAATCGATCATGTCCACCCTCTTCCCTATCGCCTCGGGGCGAGACGCCATTCGAGGCCTTTCGGCGACCACCGCGCTCCTGGTCTGGCTTACGCCTATCGGTTGAGGGTGGCCAGGAACCCGGGCAGCCATCGGGCGACCTCCTCGGCACTCCGGCCTATCCAGTCCCTGTGGGAGGACTTCATCCGGGCGAGGAACCGCCGGTTGGAGAGGGTCCGCTCGACGCACCTGACGACGTCCTCGATGCTCTCGTCCCACATGTCCCGGTCCTCGACGATGGCCTCGTCGATGTAGCGCGCGAGCCTCTCCCTGTCGAGGTCCCTCCTGTGTCCGATGTAGTACATGTCGTAGAGGTCGCGGAAGCGCGTGCTGCGGATGCCGTGGAGGAGCAGGGACTTGAGCTTCTCCGCAAACACCTGCTCCTTCGAGTTCGCAAGCAGGCAGACGCCCTCCTGCCGGTGCGCCACGTCGAACCACAGCTCGTCCTGCTCCATCGTGGCGCTCGCGTGGACCCCCAGGTCGAGCTTGGTGTCGAGCGTGCTGCGGCCGTCGCTGATCTTGAGGTTGACGCGCCTCCCTCTGTAGTCCTGCTGCGACAGCTCCTCTATCTCGCCGGCGACGCGGACGGTGATGCCGTCGCCGAGGTTCGAGAGGGCGGACACGAAGGAGCGGATGGAGGCGTCGGTCATCGGGTACCGCACGAAGTCGAGGTCTATGTCCTGGGTCGCGCGGCGGCTGCTCCCCGACAGCGCGCACATCAGGACCCCTCCCTTGACCGTCACACGGTCGCGCATGCTCGACGCCGCCAGCTTCGAGAGAATCACGTCCTGGCAGACGCGCGCGGTCGCGTTGAGCCGGGAGTAGCCCTCCTCGCGCTCGTAGCGCGCCCTCATCTCGTTCAGGTCCATCAGAACACCTCCTCCATGGCGCGCCCGAGGTGCGCCTCGCCGCGCGGGATCGCCTCCGCATAGTCCTGCAGCCTGTATATGTCCAGCCGCTCCGACCGCCTGCGGAACGAGGCGACCGCCTCCCGGTAGAGGTCGTAGGGCAGTTTGTTGCGCGAGCGCATGAGCTCGAGGAGCATGCGCTCGAGGTCGTACGCGGCAAGCTCTGTCCCGTCCAGGAGGACGGTCGACCTGCCGACGCCCAGCCATCCCTCGGGGATGAAGTGCTGGCGCACGGCGCCGTCGCGGATCTTGGTCCCCCCGCGCCTCGTGGCTAGGTCGATCCGGTCGGGCGGCGCGGTCACGAGGCCGTAGGCGTAGAGCGCGGTCTGCCCGGTCAGGATCGCGCCGGGATACCGCTTCGCGATCACGGCGAGTGCGTCCTCGTCCCGGCTAGTCGAGTACATCCCCCGGCCGACGGGGTGGAGCGCCCCCTCCGACACCGCCTTCCGAACGCGGTACCTGCTCCCGAGCTTCTCGAGCGCCTCCCGGTAGGTGATTACCACACCGTTCCTCCTTGAAAGCCATAAGAACCTACATCTGATGACAATTGTAGGTGATTGTGGCTTTTCAGGGAAGGGTCTCACCTCGCACCCGACTGCCAGGGCGGCCTCACATCCCCTCCGCCATCGCCGTGAGGTGGTCGCCCTCCTCGATTCGGCTGACCTGCCAATCGGCCCCATCATGCAGAGGCTGCTGTGGCGCAAGGTCGCTCCGGATGGGCCCGATAGTCGTAAGCAAGTCCTATTTACGACTAAGGGCGCGAACGGAGATTGATTTAGCACTTTTTACGACTAGAAAGGACCTGGCCGGACGTCCCATTGGGCTACGCCATCCGGCAGCCGAAACGGAGCCAATTCGAATTATCCGTCTTTCGAGCCGGCCTTGGGCTCATGACCAGAAGGCCACAGGTTCGAATCCAGCTCCCTCGATCATAAACTTGCAGCCCTGAGGTCATGTGGCCTCCGGGCTTTTCGTTCGTACGGCCCCCAAATTAACGCACACTCGTGCACGTCCTTCTCGCGTTTTCCCAGTTGGGGGTCAGCTAAGGCTGCACGAGTGCGCGTTAATGGGCCCGATGTCCGCAGGCCCAGCGTCCGCAGGCCCGACGCGACGCCCCCCTAGCTGGACGACGCAGGCAGGTACGGGTGCATCGCCTGGGCAAGGTTGGCCAGGTTGCGCGTCTGGATGTACACGCGGCCGCTGCCGCTGAAGGAGTTCACCAGGCCCTCGCCGGTGGTGAAGCCGAACATGCCGCTCGCCACCTCGATGTGGTAGTCAAGACCGGCGTCCCAGGCGACCACGTGCTCGTTGTCGACCACCAGCGGCTCGTCGGGGGTCACGTCGAGCGCCAGGAGATCCCCGAACGCCGAGACCAGCAGGCTGCCCTCGCCGTGCACCTCCATGACAAAGAGGCCGCCCGTGTTGCCGAAGAACGCCTTCGTGATGCCCTGGTTGACCATCGTGTACTCGACGGTCTCATCGCAGGCGAGAAACGCGCCGGTATTGAGGCGGTACTGGTGGGCGCCGTCTATGCCCAGCTCCACGATCTTGCCGGGGATGGGCGGCGCCACGGCGATCTCGCCGTCCGGAGAGGTGCCGGTCGCCGTGGTGACGAACATGGACTCGCCGCTGGTGATGCTGCGCCCGATGGCGCTGAAGACGCCGCCGAGGCCCTTCTTCTTGGTGTTGAGCCCACCCGTGATCTCGACCCCGCGCGAGTACACCATGCTGCCGCTCTCGGTGCGCACGGACTCGCCCGGCTCGAGCGAGATGCGGGCAATCGGGCAGTCGGAATCACCGGTCAGTACGAATCTCATAGGGGCTCCTCTCGTAGCCGTACGGCTCATCATGCTCCGAGTATAGCCGCACGATGCGAGCCGCTCGACCCCCAGCGATTGCCTCGCTGCGGAAAATGGGGTCATGGCAACCAAGGGCTCCCCGGCGTTGCGACGACGGGGGTTGTGGCAGAAAACCCACTGCCAGAACCCCCGATTCGACAACGCGCGCCAAAGAAACGCCAGATGGCGAGAAGAACGCTCTGCCACAACCCCGTCTTCGACAACGCCGCTTGCCGTCAGACTGCCACGGCCCCGGTTTTGAAGACGGCGGGCGGCGGCCCGGAAACCGGAACCGTCGCCCGCGCACGTTCTTATCGCCCGGCCCTAGTATTCCGCCAGGCGCTCCTTGAACTGGTCGAGGAGGCGCTGGTTGAACTCGGGGCCGCCGTCGACGTTGGCGCTCATAAAGAGCGGCGGCTGGACGCCGCGCTCGAGCAGGATGTCGATGGACTCCATGACGGCGCAGTCCAGAAGCAGGCAGCCCGTGTAGAGCGAGGTGCCGCCCACGCGCGTGGACAGCCCCTCCACCTCGAGCGCCGCGTCGCCGAAGGATGACTTGTTGTCCAGCACCACGTCAGCGCACTCGAAGAGCCGCTTGCCGGACTTGGCGCGCGAGGTGCCCGCGCGGGAGACGTCAACCGCCGTCACGGCGATGACCTTGACTCCCGCCTCGCGCGCGTGCGTGGCAAGCTCGATAGGCAGCGGGTTGCGCCCGGAGTTGGAGATCACGACGAGGCAGTCCTCGGGACGCAGGTCCAGCTTGAGCCAGAACTGGTCGCCCACACCATCGATCATCTCGTAGATGCCCCACGCGGGCTCGCGCACCACCTTGGTCTGGATGTAGCCGCCGGCGCGGCCGCAAATCTCGAGCGCGTTGGCGTGGCTGTGGCCGGAGCCGAAGGCGCGGATGATGCCGCCGCGCTCGATGGTGTCGGCAAAGATGACCGCCGCCTCGTGCAGGGCGTCCTCCTGGCCGTCAAAGACCTCGTCCAGGCGGCGCAGGACCTCCGCCTTGAAACGTGCTGCCGTGCTGCCCATTGCCTCTCCTCTCCTACGACCGAAATCCCTGAGCCGCTATGAAGATGCGCGCCCCCTGCGCCCTCCCGACAACAGCATCGCCGTTGGCGAGAAGAACGTGGCGCAGAGGGCGCGTTCGTTCCTTGACCCCGCTACTTGACCTCGACGCCTCCGACGAAGGTGGTGGCGAGCGTCATGTCCGCGTTGAAGACCGTGAGGTCGGCGTCGCGACCGGGCTTGATGAAGCCGAAGCGCTCCTCGATGTGGGCGGAGCGGGCGGCGACCTCGGTGGCCATGCGGATGGCCTGCTCGGCGGTCACGATCTGCCAGTCCACCATGTTCTTGACGCCCTCGGCGAGCGTGAGCACGGAGCCGGCGATCGAGCCCGTGGTGCCGTCCTCGTTGAGCAGGTAGCACAGGCCGCCCTTCATCACGACGGGCAGGCCGCCGGACACGTACTCGCCCTCGGGCATGCCGCCGCAGCCCAGGCAGTCGGTGATGAGGACCGTGTGGTCCCAGCCCTTGGCGTCCACGAGCGCCTTGATGGCGCCGGGGACGACGTGGCGCCCGTCGCAGATGATCTCCGCGTAGGTGCCGTTGGTGGTCATGGCCGCGCCAACGACGCCCGGGTCGCGGTGGTGCAGGCCGCGCTGGCCGTTGTAGGTGTGGACGAAGCAGCTTGCGCCGGCGTTGACGGCGGCGAGGACCTCGTCGTAGTGGGCGTCGGAGTGGCCGATGGAGGTGACCACGTCGCGCTCGTCGAGGGCGGCGCAGTACGCGCACGCGCCGTTCTTCTCGGCCGCGAGCGCGCTCTTGACGATGCGGCCGCCGGCCTTCTCCTGCCACATGTCAAAGGTCTCGACGCTCGGGTCGATCAGGTAGACCGGGTTCTGGGCGCCCACGTGGGCCTCGGTGAAGAACGGGCCCTCGAGGTAGATGCCGCCGATGCGCGCGCCCACGAAGTCGTCGGAGCGGCCCTCGTCGGCCTCGGCGATGGCGGCGCAGGAGTCCGCGACCTGCTCGACGGACTCGGTGAAGGTGGTGGGCAGCCAGCAGGTGGTGCCGCGACGCGCGAGCTCCACGCTCGAGGCGTTGATGCCCTCGGCGCTGCGGTCGGTGGTGGCGTGGTTGTAGAAGCCGTGGATGTGCGTGTCCACGAGGCCCGGGCCCACGATGCAGCCCGTGAGGTCGCGAATCTCGCAGTCCGGCTCGTCGGCGGACCACATGCCGAACACGCCGTCCTCGATGGTGAGGTAGCCGCCCTGCATGGTGGCGCCGGGAAGTACGAAGCGGTCAGCCTTGATAGCAAACGTGCCCATGGTTCTTCTCCTCACGATCTGGGTTCTATGCGGCGGCGCCCGCCCGCACGGTCATGCAGGCGGGCGCCCGTTAGTGACAATTTACCCTCTCGCCTCTGTCAAAGCGTGGAAAAGTGACTGTCCCCTTTGCACGCTACGCCTCGAAGGGGTGGATGGTGACGCCCTTGACGACGCGGTTGACGGTGCCGGTGGGGCTCGGCGTGTCGGGCGTGTTGCCCACGCGCACGGAGTTGAGCAGCGAGACCGTCTGCGCGACCATGATGAACGGGAGCGCGAGGTAGCCCTCGGGCAGCGCGTCGTAGCCGGCGAAGGTGAAGGACTCGCCCTCGAAGACCGGGCCGCAGTCCTGCTGGACGGCGATGGTCTTCTGCGCGATCTTGTCGCCGCCGATCTCGTTCAGGATGTCGAGGTCGTACTGGCGGGTGTACTCGTCGTTGTTCATGTAGACGAAGACCAGGGTCTTGTCGTCCACGAAGGACTTGGGCCCGTGACGGTAGCCCATGGAGCTGTCCCAGGAGGTGGCCACGAGGCCATGGGCGAGCTCGAGGATCTTGAGCTGGCTCTCCTGGGCAAGGCCCACGAAGGAGCCGGAGCCGAGGTAGGTCACGCGGTTGAAGTCGCCGGCCAGGAAGGCGGCAACCTCGTCCTCGCGGGAGACGACCTCCTCGCCCATCTTGGCGATCTGCTCGACCCACGCGGCCTTCTCGTCGAGGGAGGCGGAGTCGAAGATGAGGGTGGAGAGCAGCGTCATGCAGCTGTAGGAGCCGGTCATGGCGAAGCCCTTGTCGTTGGCGCGCGGGATGAGCAGCGTGAGGGCATGCGGGTCATCGGCGGACTCGACGGCGAGCTTGCCCTCGGGGGCGCAGGTGATGTTGAGGAAGCGGACGTTCTTCACGAACTTGCCGGCGATCTCGACGGCAGCCAGGGACTCGGGGCTGTTGCCGGAGCGCGCGAAGGAGACGAGCAGCGTGGGCTCGTCCGGGTTCAGGAAGTCGCGCGGCGCGGAGACGATGTCCGTGGTGGCGACGGGCTTGAAGTCGTAGAGCGAGACGTCGCCGGCGTGGCGCAGGTACGGTGCCACGGTGTCTCCCACGTAGTCGGAGGTGCCGGCACCGGTGAAGACGACGGACAGACGGCCCTCGCCCATGGCGCGGGCGTCGGCGAGAAACGCGGTGATGGCGTCGAGGTTGGCCTTGTAGATCTCGAGCGTGTCCCTCCACAGCTCGGGCTGCTGCGCAATCTCGGCCGTGGTGATGTCCGCGCCGAGGGCGACAAGCTCCTCCTTGCTCTTCTCGAACATTGATCGCTCCTTTCGGGTTGGCGGGGTCTTTTCTCCCGTCGGGTTAGGGAAGGCGCTGGGCGTGCAAAAGTGCCTGTCACTTTTGCACGGTTGCACGCTAGGGAAGGCGCTGGTGGTAGACCTTGTACTTGAACTGATCCGCTCGCGCGACGGAGAGCGTGTACTCGATGACCTCGTTGCTCGTGTTGTAGGTCGTGCGCACGAGGTCGAGCACGGGCGCGCCCTCCGAGATGTCGAGCAGGTGCGCGTCGGCGGGACGCGCCACGCTCGCGAAGAACTCCTCCTCGGCAACGCGGATCTTCTCGTGATAGACGTTCTCGATAATCTCGTAGAGCGGCATGCTGTCGAGAAGGGCGCGCTTGAGCGTCATGAACTTGCGTAGGGGCAGGTACGAGAGCTCGACCATCATGGGCGTGGCGTCGGCGGAGCGCAGCCGCTTGAGCTTGAACAGGCGCTCCCCCAGGCGGACGCCCATGCGCTCCGCGAGGTTCTTGTCGGCGTCAGTCTCGGAGAACTCGAGGATGGTGGTCTCGGGAACGCGGCCGAGCGAGCGCATGTGCTCGGTGAAGCTGTAGGACTGCATGAGGTTCGTGGCCTGCGTGGAGCGGTCGGCCACGAAGGTCCCCCTGCCGTGCTGGCGCACGACGAGGCCGAGTCGCTCGAGCTCGCTCAGGGCGAGACGAACCGTGGTGCGCGAGAGCCCGTAGCGCTCCGAGAGAACGCGCTCGGACGGCAGGATGTCACCCGGGCGGAACTCCTGGTCGATCTTCTCCGTGAGGATGTCGACCAGCTGGTCGTAGAGCGGCTGCTTCTTTGGTCTCGACGTCATCTGCGTTCCCGTTCGTCACGATCTGCCGCGCCCCGGGAGCCCGGGGCGCGGCGCGAGGTCACCCCTACTCGTCGTCCTCGTCATCGGAGAGGTCGAGCGCCATGTGGCAGACGCCCTCCTTGCCCACCTCGACGGCCTCGGAGACGAGCTCGTCGATCGTGGAGGTCTCGGTGCGGGACATGACGATGTCGATGAGCATGGGCAGGTTGGTGCCGGCCACGACGGAGATGTTGTCGATCTTGCTCGTGGCGATCATCGACTGGTTGAACGGGGTGCCGCCCATGAGGTCGCAGAAGACGAGCACGCCGTCGGTCTGGTCACGCATGGCCTTGATGGCGTCGTGAAGCTTGTCGGCGTACGCGCCGGCCTCCCCCTCCTCGAAGGGGACGATCTCGAAGGCCTGCTGCGGGCCCGCGATCATGTCAAGCGCGCTCTTGAGGCCGTTCGAGAAGTGGCCGTGGCCGGTGAGGATGAAACCAATCATGACAGCTCCCTTTCCCTACGTTCCTCGGTCATTCCGAGGACCCAATGTAAACTGGTTTATAACCAGTGTTCCGCTAGTGTATCGTGACCAGTGCCCGTTTTACTGATGACGCTGGGTCGTGCTCAAATTCGTAAGTTCTTCAAACTGCCGCTTGTAGCGCTTCGCATGGGTCTTGTCGCCCTTGCTGGCGTACTGCTTCCACAGAAGGAAGCAGAGCTTCCCCTTGAGCTCGGGGGCGGCGCCCGGAAGCATCTTCTCCATCTGCTCGATGTAGTCGTAGCGCTTGCCAAAGACGATGTCGTAGGTGAGCTGGCAGTCCTGGATGACGGCCTTGTCGGCCGCCTTGCAGGTCTTGAGCTGGGCGAGAAGCTCCTTGCAGCGCTCCTTGTTGCCCAGCTGGGTGAAGTAGTTGAACGCGACGGCGAGGGTCTGGGCCTGGCGCTTGGCGGAGTTTCTCATGCGGACGAGAAGCTCAATCATGCGCGTGGCCATCTCCTCGTCGTCCATGGCCTGGTAGCACAGGAAGCGAAGGTAGTACTGACGGTAGGTGGTCAGCGTCACGCGGGCGGGAATCCTGTCGAGGGCCCCGATGGCCTCCTTGTAGTGTCCCGTCTCAAAGAACCCCTGGTACTTTGCCTCGTAGTAGTGGCGGAAGCCCTCAGAGGCGAGAAAGTACACGACGACGAGTACGAGAAATGCGATAACGCCCGGTTCCACGACGAAAAAGCCTTTCTAGGTGGAACGGGCGCGCATCTCGGGAGATAGGGCGAAGAACCGACGTGGTCCCGAGCCGTGAGATGCGCGCCCGCTCGAACGAAGCAGTGCGGCCCGTGACGCCCGGAGTGACCGGGCGCCACGAGGCCAGAGGGTGCCTTAGCCCTTCGCGACGAGGTTGAGGGCGCCGAGGACAACGCCGAGCACCAGGACGATGAAGATCGCCTTGGTGGAGGTCATGCCCTTGCGGCCGAGCAGCCAGTACACGAAGCCGACGAGCGCGGCGGGGACGAGCTTGGGGCAGATGTTGTTCAGGATGTCCTGAACGTCCAGGGGAACGCCACCGATGTTGGGGTTGATCGTGAGGACGATGCCCACGTTGGTGGAGATCAGCGCGCCGACCATGAAGACGCCCATGACCGTGGCGGCGTCAGTGATGGCGTTGAGCTTGTCGGACATGGTGGTGACGAGCTTCATGCCCTGATCGTAGGCGATGTAGGTCTGCTTGCAGCGGAACCAGTCGACCACGATGCAGGAGGCAATCCAGATGAAGATGCCCAGCGGGTTGCCGGCCATGGCCATGTTGGCGGCCAGGGCGCCGAAGATCGTCGGGAGCAGCGAGCCGAAGATGGAGTCGCCGATGGAGGCGAGCGGGCCCATGAGGCCGGTCTTCAGCGAGGCGACGGTCTCGAGGCCGTCGAGGCCCTCGGTCTCCTCGATGGCGAGGTCGATGCCCGTGATGATCGTGTTGAGGAAGTTGGAGGTGTTGAAGAACGGCGAGCACTGGGTGCGGCAGGCGGTCTTCAGGGCCTCGGTGTTGTCCCCATAGATCTTGCGGAGCTGCGGAAGGATGATCCACAGGTAACCGGAGTGCTGCATACGCTCGTAGTTCCAGCCAGCCTGGAAGCCGACGAGGTTGCGGATGTTGATCTGGCGAAGGTCAGCCTTGGTGATCTTGTAGCCAGTGGTCTGTCCGACATTAGAGCTCATCGTCGTCATCTCCCTCCGCACCAGCAGAGACAGCCGCGACGGGCGCGTTCTGGTGCTGCTGGTAGTAGATGTAGGCAAGAGCGAAGCCGATGAGAGCAACGGTCAGCATCGACAGGTTCTTGTAGCCACCGCCGACGGCAACCGCGGCGTCCTCGGGCAGCAGGCCGTTGAGGGCACCAGCGATGGTAGCGGCGTCGCCGCCAACGGTCGCGATGCTCGTGAAGGCGGTGCCGAGAAGGGCGGCGATCACGAAGCCGAGGATCAGGTAGGCGATGTGCTTCTTGACCGGCAGGTAGCGAAGCAGGATGGCGAAGCCGACGGCCGGCAGCATGCCACCGGCGACGGTGAGGCCGGTGCCGAGCCAGGCGAGGTCGCCGTTGAGGGCGGTGGTGATGGCCTCAACCAGCGGCTGGCCGAAGGCGAGGGCCAGGAAGACCGGGATCATGCGGGAGAGGCACCAGGAGACAGCGCCCATCCAGTAGTGGATGTTGTAGGAGTTCCAGTTCATCTTCTCGATGTCGGCGTCGCAGGCGTGACCCCAGAAGGTGTTGGCCATACGACCGAGGATATCGGTGTAGACGAGGATGGCGGCCACGGGCACGCCGAGGGCGGCGAGGGCCTGCTCCGGGTCCATGCCAGCGCTGACGGCGAAGGCCGTTGCGATGAGGGTGCCGGAGTTGGCGTCGATGCGGGAGGCGCCGCCGAAGGTGCCGACGCCGAGGATGGTGAGCTGCATGCTACCACCGATGAAAAGACCAGTTGCCATGTCGCCCATGATGAGGCCCGTGATGAAACCGGAGAACACGGCGGAGCCGGCGCTGGAGTACCAGTGCAGCTCGTCCATGATCTGGAAGCCCGCATAGAGCGTAAGCAGAAGAATCTGCCACCACTGAATCATGGTTCTTTTCCTCCTTCTAACAACTCGAATCAAACGTACGAATCACGCTATATGGCTGCGGTGCATCTCCCCTCACCGCGTAGCGCCTAATGCCTAGGGCTTGAAGGGCTCCGGGCTGTTCTGCGGGGTGAGCTGGATGACCATGGGGATGCCCATGGCGGCGAGCTCGTTGAGGGCGTCGACGTCGTCCTGGCCGCAGTTGATGTTGCGGTTGTAGGTCTTGACGATGTTCATCGAGGTGATGTTGCCGAGGATGATCTCGTCGAACTTCACGCCGGCCTTGGCGAGCTTGAGATAGACCTCGGGCTTCTTGACGACGATGAACAGACGCTGGGCGTCGTACTTGCCGGCGAGGATGTTGGCCGCGGCCTTCTCGACGGGAAGCACCGAGAGCTTGCAGGTGGCGGGGGTGGCCATGCGCAGGACCTGCTTCTGGACGGCGTCCTCGGCCACCTGGTCATCGACGACCATGAAGCGGCTGACCTGGCGGGCGTTGGCCCAGAGGTTGCCGACCTGGCCGTGGATGAGACGGAAGTCAACACGTGCTCCAACGATCATGCTACTCAACTCCTTCTTTCTCGAGGTGGTTGATGAGGGGCTGCGAGCGTAGGGAGATGGAGTCGCCCACGGTTCCCTCGGTTTCAAACAACACGAGCTCGTTAACGCCGGCGCGCGTAATGCCGTGGGGGACATAGAGCGTCATGATGGGACCGATCTCCCAGTAGCGCCCGATGTTAACCCCGTTGACAAACGCCACGCCCTTGCCGAAGCCCGTAGTGTCCACGAACGTGTCTGCCGGCTCGTCGAGCGTGAACTCAAAGCGCGAGAAGGACGGCGTCCCCTCGGCCCAGCCGGCGTCGTAGTCAATCCCGGAGACGTCCTCGAGGCTGAGGCGGTAGGCCTCCCAGTTGAGGACGAAGTGAAGGTCCACGCACACGCCGGTGCGGATGCCCTTGCGCTGCGTGTCGCTAAGGAACTTGTGGCCGTAGTTCACGCGGCCCATGTTCTCCACGAGGACGTCGAGCTGGTTCTGCTCCTCGGGAAGGGCGTAGCGGATGTCCTCGCCGATGTGCTCCTGGTACTGGGTGGCAACGAGCTTCTCGTTGACGAAGACCTGGGCACGGTCGCGGCCGTCCACCACGCGGATGCGCTCGGGCTCGAGCGTGTCGCGCTCGATCTGCGTGCGGTAGAGGACGTAGCCGTAGGACTGGCCCATGTCCTCCATCGTCTGCGGGTAGAGCGAGCGAATGGGCTCGGGGTCGAGCGCGGCGAGGTTCTCGAAGAGGCCGGTGCGGCCCGTGAGGGCAATCCTCTCTGCCGGGACCTCGACGGCGGTCTTGACGACGGGGTCGGCGGTCCAGTTGTCCGGGAAGAGCTCGCGCACCACGTCGCGCAGCCTGTACCACTTCTCCGTGGGGTTGCCCTCCTCGTCGAGGGGGGCGTCGTAGTCGTAGGAGGTGACCTGGTGAAGGTCGTGGGTGTGGCGGGCGGAGCAGCCGTTCATGAAGCCGAAGTTGGTGCCGCCGTGGAACATGTACAGGTTGATGGAGCCGCCGAGCTCCAGCAGCTCGCGCACGGAGTCCGCCAGGTCCTGGGCGTCGCGCGTGATGACGTTCTCGCCCCAGCGGTTGAACCAGCCGTCCCAGAACTCCATGCACATGAGCGGCCAGTTCTTGCCGTGCTCCTCGTGGAAGGCCTTGAGGTTGGCAAAGTTCTCGCCGGCGCGGGAGCCAAAGTTGCCGGTCACGAGGACGTCGTCGTCGATCAGCGTGCCGGCGCGCAGGCACCCGCGCCACGGGCCGTCGGAGGTGCACAGGGGCACGTCGACGCCGCGCTCGAGCATGAGGTCGCGGACGGCGCGCAGGTACTCCTTGTCCTCGCAGTAGGAGCCGTACTCGTTCTCCACCTGCATCATGATGACGTTGCCGCCGTGGGTGACCTGGCGGTCGACGAGGATGGGCATCAGGGCGTCGTAGTAGGAGGCGACGCGCGCGAGGAACCTGGGGTCGCGCGAGCGCGGGCGCATCGAGCGGTCCTGGAGCAGCCAGGCCGGGAGGCCGCCCCACTCCCACTCGGCGCAGATGAACGGGGACGGGCGCACGATTGCCCAGAGGCCGAGCTCGGCCGCCTCGTCCAGGAAGCGCGCAAGGGAGAGGCCGCCGGCAAAGTCGAACTCGCCCGGACGCGGCTCGTGGAGGTTCCACGGTACGTACGTCTCCACGGTGTTGAACCCCATGGCCTTGAGGTTGTAGAGGGAGTTGTGCCAGTCCTCCGGGTTCACGCGGAAGTAGTGGATGGAGCCCGAGAGAATCCGGAACGGCTCTCCGTCGAGCAGGAACTCCTTGTTCACCTCGAAGGTATGCATCCCGCTCCTTGCGATCGACGATATTAAAGACCGAACTTATTGGCCAAGATGAGGCCGTGTTGGGTCACGATAGCCATGATACACGTTCTCCTCATAGTTATCGCGGAAATGTGAAGAACGCTTTGAGTGGTAGGTTTTTCTCGCTAAACGGTAATTGCTCATTTACGCAGGTAAAGATACCAACTTGTTGGCAATTTCCCCTTTTTACACCCTCTGAGCTGCACATTAACTGGTAGTAACAACTCTAACAGTTGTCATCTGGTCTTACTTTTGTAAGACCACTATGGAATCGATATCACTTTGTTTAAGATGATTTTACGTGCGCTCCCAGGCATGCGTGGCGCCGCCCGCCGCGCATCCGAGCGGAGGCCTATTGTGCGTTCGCGGCATCCTCTGGAGCGACCTCGCTCGGCTCCCACGTCTCATCGAGAACGCGCGCCCACGTGGCGAGCAGGCCCGTGCGATCCGGGACGATCGGGTCATCAGCGTCGGGCAGGCCCTCCGGCTCTGCCACGTCGGAGCGTGCCGGCCGGGCAAGCGCCTCGGCGGCGAGGTGCTCCTGGCACGCCCTCCCCGTCACAAAGTCAACCCATGCGCGTGCCTGCCGGAGATTCGCGCACCCCGACACAATGGCGGTGCAGCCGCATGTCACGCAGGCCCCCTCAACGGGATAGACCGACTCGGGCGCGGGCGGCTCGAGGAGGTGGGCCTGCATGAGGCGCTGCTCGGACGTGAGCGCGACGGCTCGTTCTTCTCGCCCTGGCGCGTCGAGCACGTCTTTCGCCGACACGAGCGCCCCGCCGGCCAGAAGCTCCCTCACGTACTCCCACGGCGCGTCCGCCCCTCGGGTCGAGAGGCCCGAGACGATCCCCGCCAGGTGCGCGAGCCCCCGCGCGCTCGTGGACGGGTCCTCCATCGCAACAGAGCCGAGCACGCGCTCGTCGAGCAGCGTCTCATAGCCCGTGACCTCGGGACCCTCCGCGGCGCTCTCCCCCACCGCCATCACGGCGACGTCGCGCGTCACGGGCGTGATGCGGCCGCCGACGCTCCGGCAGCCCTCCCGCATGGAGCCATTCTCACCCGAGATGTATTCCTCGAGGCGGCCCTCCGACCCGGCATACCAGCTCGGGTCGGCACCCCACACCACGTCGGGCGCGGGCTCGGTGGGGTCTCCGGCGCTCTCCGCGGTGCCGTCCCCATACCAGGAGAGCAGCTCCGCGTCCGGACAGGACACGATCCGCACCGCAACGCCCGTCTCCTCCGTGAAGGCGGGGACCACCGCGTTGACGAGCGTCTCCGAGCACGAGGTCCTGAGCACGAGCTTGCCGCCGAGCTTGCCCGCGAGGGGGTTGGTCGCGGCAGGGTCCGCGCTCGCGGCCCCGTCGTCACCGTCAGAGCACCCGGCCAGCCCCGCCGCCGCGCACGCGGCGCCAAGCGCGGCCGACCCGAGCAGCGTCCTTCTCGACAGCACGCGAGCCACGCCCTACAGCCCCTCCAGAATCTCGCGCATGACGCGCTGGACGGCGTGGTCGGAGTTGCGACCGATGACGCGCTGGCCGATCTGGCGCACGGCGTAGCGGGCGTTCTCCATGACGTAGGGGTGCCCCACGTAGCGCAGCATCGCGTAGTCGTTCATGGAGTCGCCGAAGGCCACCACCTCGTCGGGTCCGATGCCCCAGTAGCGCATGACCTGTTCGAGGCCCGTGGCCTTGTTCACGTGACGCGGGACCACGTCGATCCAGCGCGAGCCGCTCGGGAGGAACGTGAAGAACTCGGAGAGCTCGCGCTCCAGCACGTAAGCCATGTCCATGAGCTGGTCGGGGTACTCGCAGCACAGGGCCGCCTTGATGATGCTCACGTCGGGCGAGGGCGGGTCGAAGAGGCGCTCGGCGTTGGGAAGATCCTTGTCCAGCTCGCGGATGTAGGAGCTCTGGTCGTTGAGCAGGTAGGTGTGGGTGGCGTCGTAGAGCGCGAGGTGCAGGCAATCGAAGAGCTGCGTGGTCTCAAAGAGGCGCATCACCGAGAGCGTCGAGAAGACCTCGCGGTCGAGCAGGCGCCCGTCGGCATAGACCTGGGTGCCGAGCGACGCCACGTAGTCCATCTTGTCCGCCACGGGCTCGAAGAGCCAGCGCAGCGTGTCATAGCGGCGGCCGGAGCTTGCCACAAAGCGCACGCCCTTCTCGGCGAGCGCCGCAATCAGCTCGTAGGTCTCCTCGGGGACCTTCGAGTCGTCGTCGAGCAGGGTTCCGTCCATGTCGGACGCGATGAGCTTGATCATGTGACCCCTTCCTGAAAGCCTGACAGATGAACCTGTCACCTTTGTCATGAGAGAAACGCGGGCATCTCGCCGGCGCGGGCGGCGCGGGCGACCTCGAAGAGCGCGTCGGCGACGCCCTCGTCGGCGCTCGCCCCCACGCGATAGTTGGCGCAGCGCAGCACCTCGTCGGTGGCGTTTGCCACGGCGACGGAGTGGCGCACCTTGCTCAGGATGGCAAGGTCGTTCTCGGCGTCGCCGAAGACGGCGACCTCGTCGGACGTGATGCCCAGGGCATCGAGAAGAACCTCGAGGCCGTCGGCCTTGGAGACGCCCTTGGGCAGCACGTCGAACCACTGCGGGATGGGCGAGACGATGTCGACCTCCGGCACCGCATCGGCGACGAGCGCGCGGCAGCGGTCCATGCGCTCGGGCCCGCCCTTGCACGCGATGGTGGCGGCCACGAAGGGCTCGTCGGGCACCTCGTCGACCACGCCGCCGTTGAAGCTCGTCATTCCCTCGAAGACGGCGAGCTCCTCGGAGGTGGTGCCCACGCCATAGGCGGGATTGAGCAGGTTGGTCTCGGCGGGGTAGCAGATGAGGAACATGCCCTCCTCGGGCCGCAGGACCTCGTCGATGCGCACGAGGACGTCGTGGTCGAAGGTCACGGTGCGGACGTACTCCCCGTCCACGCGGACGCGCTTGCCGTTGGAGAAGATGCCGGACATGAAGCACGACTCGTCCATGCTGAAGAAGCGCATGAGCTCGACGTAGTCGCGCCCGGTGGCCGGGCCAAAGCGAACGCCGGCGTCGAGCACGTCGTGGATGGCCTCGATGGTGCGCGGGCTCGCGGTGCGCGCGCCAAAGGGGACGAGGGTGTTGTCCATGTCGGAGAGGACGAGCTTGATCACGCGATACCTCCTAGGAAGCGCTCGGGAGCGCGTCGAAGCGGTCGATGCTCATGAGGATCTGCTCGAGGTCGACGAGCGCGCTCAGCCGCACGACGCGGGAGCCGCCGACCCAGACGTCAAGGTCGCGATAGCCGGAGGCCTTGCGGAACCCCGCCCACTCCATGCGCTCGATCTGGTCATAGCGGACCACGACGTCGTGCCCCACGAAGGGGGTGACGACCATGTACCCCTCGAAGGTCGAGACCTTGTAGCGGGTGAGGACGAGCCACAGGATGAAGGCCGTCACGATGAATGCGTCAAAGAACGCGAGGACCTCGGGCGGGTCGGCCGCGAAGACCGAGCTGCAGAGCCAGCCCAGGAAGAGCCCCATCGCCCCCATGAACGCCATCATGAGCACGAGCGAGCGCGTGAACGCGACGGGGACGACGTAGGTGTCATGCCGGCTGTGGTGGCGCTCCGTGATGCGCACGCTGCCGAGCCGCATGAGCGCGATCGAGGCGAGCGGCACCGCCACGGCAACCGCCACGAGGAGGTTGAGCCACATCCCGCTACTCCCCCGCCCCGGCGGGCGCGGCGAACTTGGCGACGAGTCGCTCGAGCAGGTCGACCGTCAGCTCGAGGCTACTCACGGGGATGAACTCCCGCACCGAGTGCGCGTTGTAGCCGCCCGTCGCAATGTTGGGGCAGGGCAGCCCGCGGAAGGTGAGCTGGGCGCCGTCGGTGCCGCCGCGCGCGGGCACCAGGACGGGCTCGATCCCGACCTCGCGGTTGGCCTCGAGGGCATAGTCCACGAGGCAGCGGTCCTCGGGGCCGAACTTCTCGGCCATGTTGCGATACTGCTCGCGAATGCTCACGTTGACGGTTCCCTCGCCGTAGCGGGCGTTGAGGAAGTCCGCCACGTCATGCATGGTCTTCTCGCGCCGCGCGAAGTCCTCGGCGTCGAAGTCGCGCAGGATGTAGGTGAGCGTGACCTCCGAGGCGCTGCCCTCGATGTCCGTGGGGTGGTAGTAGCCCTCACGGCCCTCCGTGTGCTCGGGGCGCTCCGCCGCCGGGATCATCCGCTGGTACTCGGCCGCCACGGTGATGGCGTTCACCATGACGTTCTTGGCGCTGCCCGGGTGGACCATCACGCCGCGCACGCGGACCGTGGCCTCGCTCGCGGAGAAGCACTCGAAGTTGAGCTCGCCGAGTGCCTCGCCGTCGACGGTGTAGCCCCAGCGGGCGCCAAGGGCCTCGAGGTCGAGCAGCTCGGCGCCATGGCCGATCTCCTCGTCCGGCACGAAGGCCGCCTTGATGGCGGGGTGCGGGAGCTCGGGGTTTTCCGCCAGACGGGCGAGAAGCGCCATGATCTCCGCGACGCCCGCCTTGTCGTCCGCCGAGAGGAGCGTGGTGCCGTCCGAGCAGACGATGTCCTGACCCTTGAGGTGCGCGAGGTCGGGAACCTGCTCGGTCGTGGTCTGGACCGGCTCGCCGTCCACGACGCCGGCCACCAGGGGGCCGCCCTCGTAGCGCACGACGTGCGGGTGCACGCCCGCGGCGGGGGCGTCCGGCGAGGAGTCCACGTGCGCGCAGAGCATGAGGGCCGGCGCCGCCTCGGCGCCGGCGGAGGCGGGCAGGGTGCCCGTGACGTAGGCGTGCTCGTCGGCCGTCACGTCCATGCAGCCGATCGCCCTGAGGTCGTCCGCCAGGACGCGCGCCATGTCGTGCTGGCGCGGCGTGGAGGGGGTGACGTCCATGTTGGCCGGGTCGGACTGGGAGTCCACCTGGACATAACGCAGGAACCGATCGAGCACGTCTGACATGGGCACCTCCGGGGTCGCGTTTTTCTCGCCTGCTAGTCTAGCGCACGCGTCCTGGCAATGGCGACAGATCCCCGCCCCTCCGGATACGTACACGCCTCCTCCGGATACGTACACGCATCGGCGTCCAAAGACGTTGCCCCTCAGAAAGAATCAGCAGGTAGAGGCAGTAGCGAGAAGAACATCATTTCATGAACTTGGTACGTACCCGGGGGCGGCGTGTACGTACCCGGAGGGGCGGAGACGAGAATCCCTACGGAGCGATGCCAGCCCCTCCGCCCCGGTCGCACTCATGAGCGCCGGCCGCCCACCGGTTCCAGGCCGACGCTCGAGCGCGTTCTCCAAGATGCGGCTGGCCTACTGTGCATAATCTGTCAATCAAGCCGGCGCTCATGAGCGCCGGCGAGGCACGACCGCAGCCGAGAGCGCCCCGGAAAGGAGGACGCGCATGCCCTCGCGACGCCGCCAGACCCCGCGCCCGCACAAGCGGGGAACGCGCATAGAGCCGGCACAGGCGCCCACTCGCACTGCCCCTCCGAAGCCCGCCCCCACATCGCAAGCCGGCCGCGGCCGTCCATCGACGCTTCTTATCGCGGGATGCGCACTGGCGCTCGCAGCCGCGTGCGTAGTTGCGGCGCATGTCATGACGTCAGGGGAACCGCGCGAGCCCGGCGTCACCGTCTCCGAGGCGCCGCCCGAGGACGCGACCGTCAGCTTCGTCGCCGTCGGGGACAACCTCCCCGAGACAGAGATCGCCCGTTACGCCGACGCCCTCGCGGGAGAGCCGGGAGACGGCCTCTATGACTACGCCCCCATCTACGAGCCTGTGAGGGACTACATCGAGTCCGCCGACCTCGCATACGTCAAGCAGGAGACGCACCTTGGCGGGGATGACCTGGGCCCGGCGGGATATCCCTCGTTCAACACGACCGACGCCATGGCCGACGCGATCGTGGAGACCGGATTCGACCTCGTGGGGTCAGCGAGCAACCACGCCTACGACTGGGGTTACTTCGGGGCGAACGAGCACTCGCGCAAGGTGTGGAACTCCAAGCCAGTCGTCTTCGTCGGCACCGCCACGAACGAGCAGGAGGCATCCCAGATCGCGACCATCGAGAAGAACGGCATCACGTTCGCCCTTCTCGACTACACATACGGCGTCAACGGCTACGACGAGGAGGACCTCCCCGGCCATGCCGTGAACTACATGCACAAGGACCGCATCGAGGCGGACGTGGCGCGGGCCCACGAGGTGGCCGACGTGGTTCTTGTCGCAATGCACTGGGGAACCGAGAACCTCATGGAGGCGGATGAGACGCAGCTCGACTACGCGCAGTTCCTCGCCGACCTCGGGGTCGACGTAGTCCTCGGGTCACACCCGCACGTCATCGGCCCCCTCGCATGGGTCGAGGGTGAGGGAGGCAACCAGACCCTCGTGGCATACTCGCTCGGCAACTTCCTGAGCAACCATCCCTACCCCGGACCCAGAAACGAGCTTGAGGGCATGCTGAGCTGCGACTTCGTACGCAAGGACGGAAGGATCAGCATCGAGAACGTCACGTGGGTGCCGCTCGTCAACCATACCGACGGCACGTCGTTCGCGGTATACGCCCTCTCCGACTACACGCCCGAGCTCGCGGCAGCGCACCCCACGCTCGCGGAGCTCGACGACCCCCTCGCCTGGCTGCGCGACACGAGCGAGCAGGTGGTGAACAGCCTCGGGGGCGACTTCCCCGTCGACGCGTGACGGCGTATGAGGGCGCCCCTCCCCGCGTCTGGCGGCGGTTTCGCGTATGCTGGTCACAGGAAGGCGGCAGGAGGCGAGCATGAAGCGCAGCAACGGCAGGCAGGAGGCGATTCGCGGCATCGTCCGCGCGCAGTCCATCCGTACGCAAAATGAGCTCGTCGCCGCTCTCAGGGAGCTGGGCTTCAGCTGCACGCAGGCCACAGTCTCGCGCGACATCTCAGAAATGCACCTCCGCAAGCTTGCGGGCGGGTTCTATGTCCTCGAGGAGGACCTCAATCTGCAACTCGTGCTCTCGGAGTTTGTAGTGGAGACGAGAAGCGCCCCGGGACAGACCCTCGTGGTGGTGCTCACGCAGCCCGAGACCGCCGAGAGCGTCGCCCGGGCCATCGACGAGGCGCGGCTCGACCACGTGCTCGGCACCATCGCGGGCCACGACACGGTGTTCGTGGCAACCGACTCCCCCGCTGGCGCGGACGAGGTCAGAAACGCCGTCTCCGCGCTCGCCACGAGCGGCTAGCGCGCCGGTCTCCCGCGCCTCAGCGCGCGGGCGCCATGGCCGAGAAGATCGGCGCCAGATAGCGCGCCACGCCCGACTCGTCGCAGGAGGCGGTCACGTGGTCGGCAGCCGCGAGCGTGGCGGCGCAGGCGTTGGCCATCGCCACGCCGTCGCCGGCGGCCTCGAGCATCGTGCGGTCGTTGTCCCCGTCGCCGAAGGCGATGCAGTCCGCGGGCGAGACGCCCAGGTGGTCGCAGAGCCAGCGCAGGCCCGCGCCCTTGTGAGCGGAGCTGTCGGTGACCTCGATGTTGCACGGCAGCGACGAGGTGTGCCGCAGCGTGGGGACGTCGTCGATCAGCGCGCAGACCGCGCCGCGGTCCTCGGGGCGACGGTAGAAGACGTTCAGGCGGCACACGTTCCCGACGCGGGCGAGCTGGTCCTCGAAGCTCCCGTCGTAGACGGTGCGCACGCTGCGGACGAAGTCCTTGGTGACGTCGCTGAGGTCGAGCTCGTCGATGAGCGAGAAACGCGCGCGCTCGGTGTAGACGGTGGAGTCCGCGAAGATGTCAAAGGTGATCGGGAGGTCGTGCACGCGGCGGTAGAGCTCGAGCACCAGGTCCTTCTCGATGCTGACCTCGCGCAGGGTGCGCCCGCCGGCGACCTCGGCAACGATGGCGCCGTTGGCGCAGACGGCATAGCGCACGCACGGGTGCTCGAGGAGCTCTCGCGGCAGGCCGGCGACGTTGCGGCCGGTGCAGGGGACAAACTGGACCCCGAGGGCGGCCGCGGCGTCGAGCGCGGCGGCGTTCTCGGGCGTGACGGCCTTCGACGAGTCGAGGAAGGTGCCGTCCATGTCAACGAAGACGAGCTTGACCACAGGGTCCCCCTATCGGAGCGCGGCGCGTGCTACGAGAAGCGGACGCGGTCCGCGTACGTCACTCGGTTGGGCGGCTCCTTGCCGTCCTTGAAGGCGATGATGTTGTCCGCCACGACGTCACCCATGCGCCGGTTTGCCTCGAGCGTCGCCGAGCCGATGTGCGGCGTCGTGAGGACGTTGGGCAGCTCGAAGAACTTGGGCAGCGTCGGCGGCTCGTGCTCGTACACGTCCACCGCGTAGCCGCCCAGGTGACCCGTGGTCAGCGCGCGCTCGAGGGCGGACTCGCGCACGATGCCCGCGCGCGCCGTGTTGATGAGCAGCGCCCCCTCCTTCATGCGGCGGAACTCGCGCGCGCCGAGGAGGTTGCGCGTGGCGGAGGTCAGCGGGGCGTGGATGGTGACCACGTCCGACTTCTCGAGCAGCTCGTCGAGGCTCGTGTAGAGCAGCCCGTAGTGGGAGGCCTCGTCGCGGCGGACGATATCGTAGCCGAGGATGTCCATCCCAAAGCCCATGGCGCGCGCGGCGACGGACATCCCGATCGCACCCACCCCGATGATCCCAATGGTCTTGCCGTAGAGGCTCCGGCCGGGGATCTTGTTCCACACGCCGGACTTGAGCTGTGTGACCGTCTGGGTGATCATGCGCGCCAGGTCCAGGATAAGGGCGAAGGTGAGGTCCGCGGTCTCCTCCCGGTTTGCGCCGGGCGTGTTGGTGATCGTGATGCCTCGGCGCATGGCCTCGGCAAAGTCGATGCCGTCGAAGCCCGCGCCGTGGCGGGCGATGAGCTTGAGGTTGGGCAGGCGGTCGATGGTGGCGGCGTCGAGGTAGTCGTTGCCCAGGACGATGGCGTCGCAGTCATGGGCGTAGTCGACGATCTCGTCGCTGGTGAGCGGTCGGCCGTACGGGTTGACGCGCACCGTGCACCCCGCGGCCTCGAGCCGCGCGAGCGCGCTGGTGTCGAAGATGCCAAACGTCGCAGCGCACGACGCAACCACGAACGTGTCCGCCACGTCGTGCCCCCTTCCAAAATGTGTAGTGACAGGAGGGTATTTTACCCTCCGGTCGCGGAACATTTCCCGCGGGCAGGCGTTTCGACGGGATGCACAGAGCCGGGCGGCGCCATCTCCCAAGACGCCGCCCGGCCCGGGCAAGGGCCGACTGTCCGGCCTACTCGATAACGGCGCCCGTCTTAGCGGAGCTGACCTGCTTGGCGTAGCGGGCCAGCAGGTGGCCGCCGTTCTCGTGGATGACGGGCTTCCAGCCCTGCTTGCGGCGAGCGAACTCCTCGTCGCTGACCTCGACCTCGATGAGGTTCTTGGTGAGGTCGATGTTGATCTTGTCGCCATTCTCAACAAGCGCGATCGGCGCGCCGTCGAAGGCCTCGGGGCAGAGGTAGCCCACCGAGAGGCCGCCGGAGGCGCCGGAGAAGCGCCCGTCGGTGATGACGGCGGAGTCGGGGATGCCCTTCATGATCTCCGTGACGCGGTGGAGCTCCTTCATGCCGGGGCCGCCCTTGGGGCCCTCGTAGCGGATGATGACGCCCGTGCCCGGCTTGATCGCGTGGGCGTTGTAGGCCTCGAAGGCCTCCTCCTCGGAGTTGAACACCATCGCGGTGCCGCTCCAGACGTGCTGGTCGGCGGGGACGGCGCTCGTCTTGACCAGGGCGCCCTCGGGCGCGAGGTTGCCGTAGAGCACCTGGATGCCGTTGGCGACGGAGGCGGGGTCATCCTGGGTGCGGATGACCGAGCGGTCGCAGCGCAGCACCGAGGTCTCGAGGTTCTCGGCGAGCGTCTTGCCCGTGACCGTCATGACCGACGTGTCGAGGTCGCCCGCGATGGTCTCCAGGACGGCGGGGATGCCACCGGCCTTGTAGAGGTTCACGCAGGAGATGTCGCCGTTGGGCACGACGTTGCAGATGACGGGCGTCTTGGAGGTGATCTCCGCCACCTGGGTCCACGTGCACTCCAGGCCAAGCTCGGCGGCGAGGGCGGGCAGGTGGATGAGGGCGTTGAGCGAGCCGCCGATGGAGGCGAGCAGCTTGACGGTGTTGTCGAGCGCCGCCTGCGTCATGATGTCGGACGGCTTGATGCCGCGACGGACGAGGTCGACGACGGCCGCGCCGGTCTGGCGGGCCGAGAAGCGCCGCTGGCTCGTAGACGACGGCCACAGCGCGCCGTTGGGCAGCATCATGCCGAGGCCCTCGGTCAGGCAGCCCATGGTGTTGGCCGTGCCCAGGAAGGGGCAGACGCCGGGGCCGGTGTAGTAGCGCAGGGTGCCCTCGATGACGTCGCGCTCGGTGGCCTCTCCGGCCAGGAAGCGGGCGCGCAGGGCCTTGGACTCGGACGGCTTGATCTCGTCGTAGCACGGGCCGCAGGTCACGAGCGCCGAGGGCAGGTCGATGCGGGCCGCCGCCATGAGCATGGCGGGAATGATCTTGTCGCAGCTGCCGAGGTAGACGACGCCGTCGAAGCAGCCCTCGCCCACGATCATGGCCTCGCAGGAGTCGGCGATGATCTCGCGGTGGGGCAGGCAGTATCGCATGCCCGCGTGGCCCTGGGCGATGCCGTCGCACATGCCGATCGTGTTGAACTCGATCGGCTCGCCGCCGGCCTCGAGGACGCCCTTCTTGACCTCCTCCGCCAGCTTCCTGAGCGGCTCGTGGCCCGGGCACACCTCGTTCCAGCTGTTCGCGATCGCGATGAGGGGCTTGTCGGGGTTCTCGAGCGAGTCCACGGCGACGCCGGCCGCGGCCAGGTGGGCCTTGGAGATGGCGCGCTGGAAGGGCTCGAGCTTGTCAATAGCACGTTCCATGGTTTCCCCCTATGGGTATGAGGTGGGCGCCGCCCCGTCGGCGGCACCCACCACCTCAGCTGAGATGGACGACTACTCCATCTCCTCGTACTCGGCCGCGTAGGCCTCAATCTTCTCCATGCCGATCTTCTTCTCCACGAGGATCCAAACGGCAACGAAGATGGCGACGGCAACCGGAACGAGGATGATCGCGTTCTCGGAGATGCAGGTCCAGAAGACGATGGCGGTCTGCGTGAGCGACGGACCGGCCATGCAGGCGATCTGGCCGTCGAAGGAGAGGCCGGTGGAGGTGGCAAGGCCCGTGAGGTACGGCGCGGCGAAGGTGCCGGCGTACAGGATCGCGGCCATCACCGGGATGGAGATGATGATGGAGCGGAACACGTTGCCGCGGCACAGGGCCACGACGAGGGCCACGCGGAAGGTGACGACCGAGAGGTCGGCCAGCGGCATCATGCGGTTGCCCGGCAGGACGAAGGCCAGGAAGATCGTGATCGGGATCATGATGAGGGCCGTGGTGATGACCTCGGGGTTGCCCACGACGACCGCGGCGTCAAGGCCGATGGAGAGCGACTGGCCACCGAAGTGCTTGGTCGTGAACTTCTGGGCGCCGTCGGAGATGGGCATAAGGCCCTCGACGAACATGGCGGTCATCTTGGGCATGAGGACCATGACGGCCGCGACGTTGACGCCCGTGAGGAAGATCTGGTCGATCGGCATCAGGGCCAGGGCGCCCATGGCGCAGCCCAGGATGAGGCCCAGCATCATGGGGTCACCGAAGATGCCCAGGTACTTCTGGACGTTGCGGATGGACAGGTTGACCTTGTTGAGGCCGGGGATGCGGTCGAAGACCCAGTTGAGCGGCGCCGCGATGATGATCGACGACGTGTAGGAGATCGTCGGGAGCGTGACGTCGGGGATTCCGAAGAAGTGCTCGATCAGAGGCGACGTCCAGTCGGCGAACTTGAGCGTCATGACGGCGGTGAAGGCCGTGGCGATGAGCGCCCAGACGATGTTGTTCGTCACAAAGAAGACGAGGATGCCGGCGATCATCATGTGGTGGTAGTTCCAGATGTCGACGTCCATGGTCTTGGTGAGCTTGAGGACGAGCATCAAGATGTTGATGCCCAGGATCTCAAAGACCAGGAAGGCCACGATCGGCGAGGCCCAGGTGACCGAGGAGATGGCGCCCCAGCCCACGTCGGTGACGTCGAGGTTGAGGCCAAAGTTGGCGACCATCGCGCTCGCGGCCGGGGAGACCGCGGACTTGAGCAGGTTCACGAGCAGGTTGATGCCCACGAAGCCGCAGGTGATGGTGATGCCGCTCTTGAACGCCTTGCCGATGTTCATGCGGAAGATCAGGCCGATGATCGTGATGATGATCGGCAGCATGACGTAGGCGCCGGCGTCTACGAGCGCCTGGAAGACAGAGGCTGCTGTCTCGAGGAATGCGTCCATGCCTTTCCTTTCTCACATTGAGGACGGTCGAGAAGAGCGCGGGGCGACGGGACCCGCACGCCAGCGGACGTGTCCGCGGGGCGTCAGCTAGTCCTTGAGCGCCTCGACGATCTTGTCGAGCGTGGCCTGCTCGTTGATGCCGGTGAGCAGGGCGATGGCCATGATGATCGGGGTCTTGACGTCGGCGTCCTTGAACTTGCCGGAGGTGACCACGAGGTCGTAGTCGTTGGCCTTGTCGTGGAGCTCGAGCATCTTGCACTGGGTGACCTGGATCGCCACGCCGTGGTCGGCGCAGTAGTCCTTGATCTTGGCGGCGACGACAGTGGAGGTGGCGACGCCGTTTCCGCAGGCCACGAGAACACGCTTTGCCATTTTTTGTTCCTTTCTCTCACAGAGAGCCTTGAGCGCACCCCTGTGGTGCGCCTCTTGCCTGATGGTGGGACGGGCTGCTAGACGAGCAGCGAGCCGGCGAGCGAGAAGACCTCGTCGGCGTCCTGCGCTGCGATGACCTTGCCGACGAGCTCCTGGTCCTGGACGAAGGCGATGACCTTCTGGAGCATCTCGAGGTGAGCGTGGGCCTCGGTGAGGGCCAGCATGCACACGACGGAGACCTTGCAGGTCTCATCGGGCTCGTCCATCTTGTGCCAGTCGACGGGGTTGGCCAGGACGCCCATGCACATGGCCGCCTTGTTGACGTTCACAACGTCACAGTGCGGGATGGCGACGTTGAGGCCGCCCATGTCGAGCGCGGTCGGGAAGTTCGCCTCGCGGTCGACGATCGCCTGGGCGTAGGTGTCCTTCACGTAGCCCTGCTCCTCGAGGACGCCCGCCAGGCGGCGCTCCACGTCCTCGCAGCTGAGGCCCTCCTCGTCGATGCGGACGACGAGGGAGCTGTCAAAGCTCAGATCTGCCATGCTCTTCTCCTTCTCTGTTTTGGGGGCCGCGCGCGACCCGTTACCAGACGACGCTCTCCTCGAGCTTCTTGATCGACGCGGCGAGCTTGGGGGCGTCGCACGCCTCGATGTCGGCGGGGTCGAAGATGCCGGAGCCGATGCCCGCGTAGGTGGCTCCCTTGTCGAAGTAGGACTGGACGTTCGCGACGTTCACGCCGCCGACGACCATGAGCGGCAGCTTGCCGAGCGGCGCCTGGACGGCCTTGAGGTAGTCCGGGCCGAGCTGGCCGGCCGGGAAGACCTTCACGATGTCGGCGCCCATGTCGATCATCTTCTGGATCTCGGTGGGGCTGAAGGCGGCAGGAACGGTGATAACGCCGGCCTCCTTGGCGAGGTCGAAGATCTCCCGGGTGAACATGATCGGCGAGAGCATGAACTCGGCCCCGGCAGCGATGGCCTGACGGGCGAGCTCGGCGTTCTTCACCGTGCCGGCGCCGACGTGGACCTCGGCGCCAAACTCCTTGCGCGCCGCCGCGATCGACTCCATCGCGTGCGGGGAGTTGCTGGCCACCTCGATGGAGTTGACCTTGGTGCCGACGAGCTGCTCCACGACGGTGAGGACCTGCTTGGTCTCATGGCCGCGGAGAATGACGGTCACCTTGGGAAGAACGAGCTCGCACATACCTGCCTCCTCTGTTCGATTCCGTTGGTGAGATTCTAGGTCTGCATATTCTGTTTTCAAAATATGGCGTCAATTCACAATTTTTGCATATTGAAATCATCTGGGGAATCCAGATCGGAATAAGAGCAGCTTTCAATACTACGAGCCGTCTATCTGTGGTTTTCATAAATCGCCCTCATTGAGCAGCGTCTCATTACTCGATTTGTAGTCCTGTGTTAAGCTCAACCTGAAACGGTTCTGCAGATTTGTTCCTAAGTATCACTTCTTGAGTCTCATTTCTGTATGCATATTCTTCTTATTTTTCTGAATATTATCTGATAATCTGATTCTATTCTTCACGTTTTCTCCATACTTATGCGCAAGAATGTGCCCAACACAGGCCCCCTACGACAGGAGCTGGCATGGAGTTTGGGTCCACGGTCACCAAGCTGCGCGAGGGGCGCGGCTGGTCGCAGGCCAAGCTGGCGGAGAAGGCTGGCGTGAGCCAGGAGACCGTCGCCGCCTGGGAGAGCGGTCAGGAGTTCCCCGGTCAGGAGCAGCTGCTCTCGCTCGCCATGGCCCTCAAGGTCAAGATTCCGCGCCTCATCGAGAAGGACGAGGAGCTCATGGTCAAGGTCATCGAGGGGACCGAGACCTACGAGACGGCCGTCATGGGCGTCGTCTCCGTCGTGACCGCCGCCTGCGCCCTCGTCCTCATCGCCCTCTCCCACACCGACCCCAACGCGCTGCAGATCGCCATCCGCGTCACCGAGGCCGTCCTGATCGTGGGGCTGCTCGCCCTCGTCTGGCAGCGTCGCGGCCCGCGCGCGCAGCGCGCCAAGGCGTTCCGCGACGCGCTCGAGGCGGCCGACGGCTCCCAGACCGCATTCGTCATCAAGCGCAAGGCGGGCCGCAACACCGGCAACGTCATCATGCAGTTCGTGCTCGGCGCGATCATCGCCGTCACGCTCATCGTTCTTCTCGGCATTATAGTGCCCGAGTCGCGCCTGCCTTGGGTGATGCTCTAGGAACTGGAGCTGTTCACCCCACAGCATTGGTTCCAAGCAGCATGCCACACCAGACTTGCCGCACGTTCATCCTCCGCGCATAAAAGACCCTCAGTCCATAGGAATAAACGCGAAATCTAGATTCTGGCCTGCTAAAGGGGACGGGTTATTTCGCTCAGAGTTTTTGGGACAGGCCTGGCGCTCCAGGCCTGTCCCAAAATCTCTGAGCGAAATAACCCGTCCCCTTTTATGCGTGGGCTAGGCTAAAAACAGATTTTCCAGGTAGCGCGCCACGCCGGACTCGGAGCAGGACGCCGTCACGTGGTCGGCTGCGGCAAGGCACTCCGGGCAGGCGTTTGCCATGGCCACGCCGTCCCCGGCCACGAGGAGCATGGGGACGTCGTTGGTGGAGTCGCCGAAGGCCACCGTGTCCTCGGGAGAGACGCCCAGGCGCTCGCAGAGCCAGAGAAGGGCCGTCCCCTTGGTGGCGTCGGCGCGCGTGACCTCGACATTGCAGGGCAGCGACGACGAGCGGCAGAGCGCCGGCCGTGCGTCGACGGCGTCCCACACGGCCTTGCGGTCCTTCTCGGTGAGGTAGAAGATATTGACGCGCCCGACGCTCCCAGCGCCTGAGACGAGCTCCTCGACCGTCCCGTCGTAGGGGACGCGCACGGACTTCACCTGCTGGCGGGTTGGCTCGCTGACGGCGATACGGTCGAGCAGGGGCCAGCGATCGCGCGGGGTGCGCACGACGCCGTCCGCGAGCACATCAAAGGTGACGGGCAGGTCGCGCACGGCGCCATAGAGATCGAGCATCAGGTCCTTATCGATGGCGAGCTCGCGCAGAACCTCATTGGCCCGCAGGTCGTAGATGACGGCGCCGCCCGCACAGACGGCGTAGCGCACGCTCGGGTGGGAGACGAGCTCGTCCGGGATTCCGGCGGCGCTTCTTCCCGTGCAGGGCACGACGCCCACGCCCCGCTCGTGGGCGAGGTCGAGGGCGCGCAGGTTGTCCGCCGTGATGGTCTTGTCCGGCGAGACGAACGTGTCGTCAAGATCCATGAACACCAGCCGGACTGCCATCGCATCTCCCCTCCCTCGTGCACACCTCATTGTGACACGGGGGCGGAGGGGTTGTCACCGCCCCGCCGTGACGTTACTCAGAGGCGCGACAGGGGGACGAGGCGGCAACGACCCCTCCATCCCCCTGTCACACCGCTAGTCGACGCTGGCGCGGGCCTTGATGTCTGCCAGGCGGGCACGCTGCTCGGCGGAGAGCGGAATCCCGTAGTCCTCGCCAAGCGTGGGGTCGGCGGGATTCTCAAGCCTGAAGCCGCCGCCGCGGTTGTTGCGGAAGTTCTCCTTGGCCACGGAGATCATGAGCTTGATGCGGTTGAGCTGGTTGACCTCGGAGGCGCCGGGGTCGTAGTCGACGGCCACGATGTTGCTCTCGGGGTGCATCTGGCGCAGGCGCTTGATGACGGACTTGCCCACCACGTGGTTGGGCAGGCACGCGAACGGCGAGCAGCACACGATGTTGGGCGTGCCGGTCTCGATGAGGTCGCACATCTCGGCCGTGAGCAGCCAGCCCTCGCCCATCGTGTTGCAGAGGGAGAGCACCTGCTCGGCCTTGGCGGCAAGCTCGAAGATGTCCGGGTACTCCTGGAAGCGTGTGGTCTTCCTGAGCATCTTGTTGATGGGCTCGCGCAGGCCCTCGATGAGCTTGATGCCCGCCATGTGCGACATGCGGCTCGTGGCCTTGGTGCCGAGCTCGGCGTTGGTGTTGATGGCGTTGGTCATGCCAAAGAGGAAGAAGTCAACGAGGCCGGGCACGTTGGCCTCGCAGCCCTCCTGCTCGATGACCTTGACCACCTGGTTGTTGGCCGTGGGGTGGAACTTGACCAGGATCTCGCCGACCACGCCCACGCGCGGCTTGGAGCGGTCGTTCACGAGCGGCAGCGCCTCGAAGGCGTCGACGGTGCGCTGGCAGAGGTCGTAGAAGCGCTTGGAGCCGCCCGCCACGATGACGCCCTTGGCCTCGGCCATCATGCGGTCGTAGAGCGCGTCGGCCGCGCCGGGCTCGGCCTCGTAGGGGCGCACGCGGTAGAGCAGCTGCATGATGAGGTCGCCGTAGAGCAGGGCGTTCACGGCCTTCATGAGGAGTCCCGGCTTCTTGAGAACGTCAAAGCCGGGGTTCTTCTCGTCCAGGCCGGAGGCGGCGGTGAGGCTGATCACCGGGATCTCCGGGTGGCCGGAGTCCTTGAGGGCCTTGCGGATGAGGGCGATGTAGTTGGTGGCACGGCAGCCGCCGCCCGTCTGCGTGATGATCACGGCCAGGCGCGAGAGGTCGTACTTGCCGGAGAGCACCGCCTCCATGATCTGGCCCGTGACCAGGATCGAGGGGTAGCAGATGTCGTTGTTGACGTACTTGAGGCCCGCCTCGACGGCGCCCTGGTCAACGGAGGGCAGCAGCACCACGTTGTAGCCTGAGCTCTTGAAGAGCGCCTCGATAAGGTCAAAGTGAATCGGCGCCATCTGCGGAACGAGGATGGTGTAGCCCTTCTTCTGCATGTCCTCGGTGTAGCGGACCTTCTCGAACGCGGCGCTCGCGGCCTCGCGGTAGACCGGCACGCGGCCCTCCTGCGTCTTGCGAGCGCGCTCGAGCGAGCCGTCGGCGCGGCGGACGCCCACGGGCTCCACCTCGCGGACCCTGCCCTGGCTGGCGGCGCGGCGCAGCTCCTCGCGCTGCTCGGTGAGGGCGGCCATGAGGGAGCGGATGCGGATGCGCGCGGCGCCGAGGTTGGACACCTGGTCGATCTTGAGGACGGTGTAGATCTTGCCGGAGGCCTCGAGAATCTCCTGGACCTGGTCGGTGGTGAGGGCGTCAAGGCCGCAGCCAAACGAGAAGAGCTGGATGAGGTCGAGGTCGTTGCGGGAGGCGACGAAGCGCGCCGCGCGGTAGAGGCGGCTGTGGAACATCCACTGGTCGATCACGCGGATGGGGCGCTCGGGCGTCATCTTGTGCGCGACGGAGTCCTCGGTGAGCACGGCAAAGCCGAAGGAGTGCACGAGCTCGGGGATGGCGTGGTTGATCTCCGGGTCGTTGTGATAGGGGCGGCCGGCGAGCACGATGCCGTGTGCATCGTGCTCCTCGATCCAGCGCAGGGCCTCGTCGCCGGCGCGGTGCATGGCGTCCTTGAACTCGAGGTCCGCCTCCCAGGCGTAGTTCACGGCCTCGTCGATCTCTGCGCGCGTGATGTGCTCGCCGCGCACGCGGCCGCGGCCCTCCGCCGCGTCCTTCTCGCGCTGCTCGGAGACCAGCTCGTAGAGACGACGCTTGAGCTCCTTCTTCTTGTCATACGGGATGAACGGCGAGAGGTACTCGATCTTGGAGCCCTGGCCGAGCTCGTCGACGTTGAGGCCCAGCGCCTGCGGGTAGCTCATGACGATCGGGCAGTTGTAGTGGTTGGTGGCGCCGTCGTCCTCCTGGCGCTCCCAGCGGATGCACGGCATCCAGATGAAGTCGGGGTCCTTCTGGATGAGGTTCATGATGTGGCCGTGGGAGAGCTTGGCCGGGTAGCACACGCTCTCGGACGGCATGGACTCGATGCCCGCATCGTAGGTCTTGGCCGAGGTCTGGTCGGAGAGCACCACCGAGAAGCCCAGCTTGGTGAAGAACGCGTGCCAGAACGGGTAGTTCTCGTACATGTTGAGCGCGCGCGGGATGCCCACCGTGCCGCGCGGGGCCTCCTCGGGGTCCAGCACGGGACGGTCGAAGAGCAGCTTGTTCTTGAAGTCAAAGAGGTTGGGGGCCTCGTTCTTCTTGGCCTTGGAGCCGCCGGCGCCCTTCTCGCAGCGGTTGCCCGTGATGAAGCGGCGCCCGCCGCCGAAGTCGTTGATCGTGAGCAGGCAGTTGTTGGAGCAGCGGCCGCAGTGCACGTTGGTGTGCTTGACCTTGAGGTTGTCGATGTCCTCGCGCGAGAGGATCGTGGAGGTGCCCATGGCGCCGGCTCGGTCGCGAGCGAGAAGGGCGGCGCCGTAGGCGCCCATGCAGCCCGCGATGTCCGGGCGGATGACGTCGCGCCCGGTCAGGAGCTCGAAGGCGCGCAGGGTGGCGTCGGACATGAAGGTGCCGCCCTGGACCACGCACCACTGGCCGATCTCGTCGAAGTCACGCAGCTTGATGACCTTGAAGAGGGCGTTCTTGATGACGGAGTAGGAGAGGCCCGCCGCCACGTCGCCGATGGTCGCGCCCTCCTTCTGCGCCTGCTTGACGCGAGAGTTCATGAAGACGGTGCAGCGGGAGCCAAGGTCGACCGGGCTCTTGGCACCCACGGCGGCCTGCGCGAACTCCTGCACGGTCATGTTCATGGAGACGGCGAAGCTCTCGATGAAGGAGCCGCAGCCCGAGGAGCACGCCTCGTTGAGCATGATGTGCTCGATGACGCCGTCCTTGACCTGCAGGCACTTCATGTCCTGACCGCCGATGTCCAGGATGAACTGGACGTCTGGGACAAAGGCTTTGGCGCCGCGCAGGTGGGCGACGGTCTCGATCTCGCCGGAGTCGGCGCGCAGGGCCTCGATGAGGATCTGCTCGCCGTAGCCGGTGGTGGTCACGTGGCCGATCGTGCATCCCTCGGGCAGCAGGTCGTAGATGCCGTCCATGATGCGGCGGGCGGTGCCGAGGACGTCGCCGTTGTTGTTGCCGTACCAGGTGTAGAGCAGCTCGCCGCCCTCGCCCACCACGGCGCACTTCATCGTGGTGGAGCCGGCGTCGATGCCGATGAACACGCGGCCCTGGTAGGTGGCCAGGTCGCCCTTGGGGACCACCTGCTTGTCGTGGCGCTCCTTGAACTCCTCGTAGTCCTTCTCGCTCTCGAAGAGCGGCTCGAGGCGCGCGACCTCGGAGCCCTGGGTGTCCTTGAGGTTCTCGAGCAGCTGGATGACCTCGTCGAAGGTCACGTACTTCTCGGACTCCCCGGCGAGCGCCGCGCCCGTGGCCACGAAGAGGTGGGCGTTCTCGGGCACGATGATGTGCTCGTCGTCGAGGTTGAGCGTGAGGTAGAAGCGCTTGCGGAGCTCAGAGAGGTACTGGAGCGGGCCGCCGAGAAACGCCACGTGGCCGCGGATGGGGTGGCCGCACGCCAGGCCCGAGACCGTCTGGTTGGCCACGGCCTGGAAGATGGAGGCCGCGATGTCGGCGGGCTTGGCGCCCTCGTTGAGCAGCGGCTGGACGTCGGACTTGGCGAAGACGCCGCAGCGGGAGGCGATGGGGTGAATCTGCGTGGCGTCCTTGGCGAGCTCGTTGAGGCCCGCCGCGTCGGTGTGCAGCAGGCTCGCCATCTGGTCGATGAAGGCGCCCGTGCCGCCAGCGCAGGTGCCGTTCATGCGCTGCTCGATGCCGTTGTCGAAGTAGATGATCTTGGCGTCCTCGCCGCCGAGCTCGATGGCGCAGTCCGTCTGCGGGATGAGCGTCTCCACGGCGCGCTTGGAGGCGATGACCTCCTGCACGAACTCGAGGTCAAGCCAGCTGGCGAGCAGCATGCCGCCGGAGCCGGTGATGGAGACGCGCATCGGCGCCGTGCCGATTACCTTGCGGGCGCGGGCGAAGAGCTCCTTTGCCGTGGCGCGGATGTCCGTGTGGTGGCGCTCGTAGTTGGCGTAGACGAGGTTGTCGTTGTCGTCGATGACGGCGAGCTTCACCGTGGTGGAGCCCACGTCGATGCCCAGACGCAGGTGCGCATGGGAGAAGTCGGCGGGCGTGGCCGGCGAGAGCTCGGCGCCGTCCTGCTTGAGGGCGAGCGGGCGGCGGGCGGCCTTCTCGGCCTGGATGGAAGAGGCGGTCTTACTCATTAGTTGTCCTCCTTGGAGCACATGACGGCCAGGGCAAAGCTCGGAATGTCGAGGTCGATGGGGTTGTCGTAGAGGTCACCGGGGCGAACGAACATCAGGGCGGTCATGAGGCGCGCCATCGTGGGAACGCTCTCGCGCATGCCGCCCTCGAGCCAGCGCAGCAGCACGCCGACCTCGGCGGAGATGGCAAACGTGAGGTAGTAGTCAAAGAGGGGGCCGAGCGCGCGCAGGTCGAGCCCATCGCGGGCGCGCTCGCCGACCACCTCGTACACGAGCGCCTTGATGCGCTCGGCGAAGGCCGGGTCACCCCCGTTGCCGAGGAGCGGGCGCAGGTAGTCGCCGCGCTCGCGCACGCACGCGAGCAGCTCCTTCGCGCCGGGCGCGGGCTCGCCGCGGTCGAGGGCCGCGCGCAGGTCGTTGAGATGGCAGGCGGCGATGCGCGCGAGCGGCGCGCGGAACTCCGCGAGCGTCTCGTCCTCGATCTGGTTGACGAGGTCGGGGATGTCACGGAAGTGGGAGTAGAACGTGCGGCGCGTGACGCCGGCGCGCTCGGTCACCGCCGTGACCGTGACGCGGGAGAGGTCGCCCGTGGCGGAGATCTCCTTGGCGAGCGCCTGGCGCAGGGCTCGCCGCGTGCGGACGCTCCTGCGATCGGTGCTGAGGACGCACTCCTGCATGCGGTCCCTTCGACGTGGGCGGCGCGACACGGTTCCAAGCAGGCCGCATCGCCGTTATTTCACAGCGTGCGTAGTATTGCACAACCTGTGCAGTAAGTTGTCGCCGCCGGGCGTGCCACAGCATCTCCACGGCGAACGGCGGCGGACGGGGGCCGCGCTCGCCGGTCCTTCTCGCCGCGCTTTCGCATCACGACCGCTCTTCATCTTGCCCAATTTGTAATACGCGATTACAATGGCAGAACCTTCTAGGGAGGAGGAACCGTGGATTCCATCGTCACGGCTCGTGTCCCCACTGAGATCAAGAGCCAGGCCGCCCAGATGCTCGCCCAGATGGGGTCGAGCACCACCAAGCTCATCAATGCCGCCTTTGAGTATCTCCTTGCTACCGGAGAGCTTCCGCGCGCGGCCAGGAGCGCCCCCGCCCCCGCAAGGCGGTCGCTCAACAACGAGCAACGCGCTGAGCTGACGGAGTTCTTCTGCGCCACGTCCTCGCCCGCCCCGGCCTCGTTTTGGGACGAGCTGGGGGACCGCTCGTACAAGGAGGCCATGGCCACGTGGCGCAAGGAGGACTATGAGGCTCTTGCTTGACACCTGCGTCCTCATGGACTTCTTCTTGGGCAGAGAGCCGTTCGTTCATGACGCCAGGCGTCTGTTCGTGATGAGGTACTTCCGCGACGCCGAGCTTTGGACCTCGGCAAAGTCGTACACGGACCTCTTCTATGTCGGCTCAAGGGCCCATGGCGCCGCGGAGATGCAGAGGATGATTGTACGGGCGCTCCCCGAACTAAAGATCTGCTCAATAGACGAGAGGGATATCCACGCCGCGCTGGCGGAAGGCTGGGAAGATTTCGAAGACTGCGTCGTGTGGCAGGCGGCACGCAAGGTGCGAGCGGACTACATCGTCACGAGAAACGAGGCTGACTTCACCCGGTCGGACATCCCGGCACTCTCGCCCGCCGCCCTTCTCGAACACGCTGAGAAAGACCTCGGACTCGCCTACGAAGATGTGACGTTTTAGGCGCGTCACGTCCAATAAGGACCGTCGCTTTTGACCCAGATGCACCGCCGCTTCTCGCACAGCATCGTGCCCGCGCGAAAAACTGGCCTGCTGATATAAAAACCTGTGCCAGATTCTGCACGATAATCGGCGATGAGGGCACGGCTTCCGGACGCCCCTGCGATAATGGAACCCACGTGGGGCTACGACCGAGGGGGCGGACATGACGGGCTCGATTGCTCGAGGGGGCGCGGCGGCGCTGCTCGCGCTCGTTCTTCTCGCCGGATGCGCGGGAGGCGAGAAGAACGAGGCGGTGACCAACGAGGCCTCCGAGGAGGCACCCGTCGCCGAGGTCGTGCTCGACGAGACGGCGCCCGAGCCGGAACCCGAGCCCGAGCCAGAGCCGGAACCAGAGCCCGAGCCGGAACCAGAGCCGGAGCCCGAGCCCACGCACTCGCTTGACCTCAGCGCGCCCGTCAGCACCACGACGACGGAGTCCGGCATCACCGTCACCGCGCCCGACGGCTTTCTTGCCACGGAGGCCTACCAGCGCGTCGAGGCCGAGGTCTTCAACCTGCGCAACCAGGGGCTGACGGTCTCCGTGGCCATGCTCGACCTCAACACCGGCAACGGCATCTGGTGCAACTCGGACGAGCGCCTCTACCCTGCGAGCAGCATCAAGGCCGCGTACTGCGCGATGGTCTGCGAGAACAACGGCGGGTCGGCCGGCATGGGCGCCACGATGCGCGACTGCCTCGTCAACTCGTCGAACGACGCCTATCATGCGCTGCTCGACGCCTTTGGGCTGCGCGCGTTCGGCGACTGGCTGGCCGCCCACGGAGCCAAGGGCGCGAGCGGGGACGGCTACTACTATTACTATCCCGAGATCTCCGCAAGCGAGCTCTGCTCCGTGTGGCAGGAGATCTACCGCTTTGGCACCTCCGGCGAGGCGGGCGGCTCCGAGCTCGCCGGATATCTCGCGCAGACCAACTACACGCCGATGGGCAGCCTCCTGCGCGGAAGCGCCGGCTTCGAGGTGTGGAGCAAGCCGGGGTGGTACCCCGCCGACGAGAACGACCTCACGTCCACCAATGACGCCGGCGTCGTCTTCTCGGACTGCGGGCCGTACGTGATGGTGGTCATGACCGACATGAGCGCCTACCTCGACGGGCTCCTGCCGCTCATCGACGCCCTCAACATGGCCCACGGCACCATGTGCGGCGGCTCCGAGGCCTCACTGCTCCCCTAGCCCCCGGCGGCTGGCGACCTTCGCGGCATACGACGCGGGCCGCCCGTCCTTCTCGCCCAGCGCTCCTGCGCGCAGCGCAGCGAGCTGGGGAGAAGGACGGGCGGCCCCTCAGGTGCGCATGGGGCGAGCGCTCCTTACTCGTTGTCGCCCGCGGTCATCTGCGTGGCGGAGATGTCCTCGCCAGCGTCGGAGGCGTCACGCCACTTCCAGTCGGTGAAGGCCGGGTGGTCGTAGCCGTTGTCGACGGCGAACTGGAAGGCCTCCACGCGGAACTTCTCCCACTCGTCGATCTGCGCAGCCCACTTCTCGGCGTCGACCATGCGGAGGGCGTCCGCGGCCAGGGCCCAGCGGTCCATGTCGTTCACGCGGACCATGTCGTACGGCGTGGTCGTGGAGCCCTGCTCCTGGTAGCCGTGGACGTTGAAGCTGTCGTGGTTCGGGCGGTCCCAGATGAGGCGGCGGATCGTGCCGGGATACGCGTGGAACGCAAAGAGGACGGGCTTGTCGGCCGTGAAGAGCTCGACGAACTTCTCGTCGGACATGGCGCGGTCGTTCTCGGAGGCGTTCTGGATGCTGAGAAGGTCGACCACGTTGACCAGGCGGACCTTGACGCCGAGCTTGTCGAGCAGGTCGAGCGCGGCCATGGCCTCGCCGGTGGGAACGTCGCCGCAGCAGGCGAGAACAACGTCGGGCTCCTCGCCCTCGGCGGTGTTGGACGCCCACTTCCACTCGGCGGCGCCGGCGGCGAGCTCCTCGCGGGCCTCGTCGAGGGTCAGCCACGTCGGGGCGGGCTGCTTGCCGGCGAAGATCGCGTTCACGCAGTTGGTGGACTGGTAGGCACGCTCGGCCACAGCCAGCAGCAGGTTGGCGTCGGCCGGGTAGTAGATGTTCACCACGTGGTCGTTGTTGAAGTTCTTGTTGAGAAGAACGTCCACGAAGCCGGGGTCCTGGTGAGAGAAGCCGTTGTGGTCCTGACGCCAGACGTGGCTGGAGAGCAGCATGTTGAGGCCGGAGATCGGGGCGCGCCAGTCGATGTGGCGGACGGTGGCCTCGAGCCACTTGCAGTGCTGATTGACCATGGAGTCAACGATGTGCACGAAGGACTCGTAGGAGCTCCAGAGGCCGTTGCGGCCGGTGAGGATGTAGCCCTCGAGCAGGCCCTCGCACTGGTGCTCGGAGAGCTGCTCGATGACGTTGCCCACGGGCGAGAGGTGCTCGTCGTTGGCGGGGTCGTCGTACACGCCGCCGCCGAACCACTGCTTGTCGGTCACCTGGTAGGACGGCTGCAGACGGTTGGAGGCCGTCTCGTCCGGGCCGAAGATGCGGAAGGCGTCGCGGTTGCTGTTGATGAGCTCGGCCGTGTACTCGCCGAGGACGCGCGTGGCCTCCACGGCGCCGAAGCCATGGCCCTTCTCGGCCACCGGCACCTCGTAGGTGCGGGTTTCGGGGAGCTGGAGCGGCGTGCGGAGCCTGCCGCCGTTGGCGTTGGGGTTGGCGCCCAGGCGCAGCTCGCCCTTGGGCATGAACGCGGTGACCTCGGGGCGGATGGCGCCCTTCTCATCGAAGAGCTCCTCGGGGCGATAGGACTCCATCCAGCCCTTGAGGACCTGGAAGTGGGCCTCGGTGTCACGGGCGGACGCCAGCGGCACCTGGTGGGCGCGCCAGGAGCCCTCGGTCTTCTTGCCGTCGATCTCCTTGGGGCAGGTCCAGCCCTTGGGGGTGCGGAAGACGATCATCGGGTAGAACGGGCGGGAGGCCTCGCCGGCCGCCACGCGGGCCTTGATGTCGCAGATCTCGTCGAAGACGGCCTCGAGCAGCGCCGCAAAGCGACGGTGGATGGAGGAGACGTCCTCGTCGTCAAAGCCGGCGACGAAGTTGTACGGGTGGTAGCCCATGCCGCGGAAGAACTCGTCGCGCTCGGCGTCGGAGATGCGGGCGAGGATCGTGGGGTTGGCGATCTTGTAGCCGTTGAGGTGCAGGATCGGGAGCACGATGCCGTCCGTGAGCGGGTCCATGAACTTGTTGGTCTGCCAGGAGGTGGCAAGCGGGCCGGTCTCGGCCTCGCCGTCGCCCACGACGGCCACCGCGAGCAGACTCGGGTTGTCGAGGACGGCGCCGTAGGCGTGGGAGAGCGTGTAGCCGAGCTCGCCGCCCTCGTGGATGGAGCCGGGGGTCTCGGGAGCGTAGTGGCTGGGGATGCCGCCGGGGTAGGAGAACTGGCGGAAGAACTTCTGGAGGCCGGCCTCGTCATCGGTGATGTCGGGACGGACCTCGCGATAGGTGCCGTCGAGCAGGGACTGCGCGGTGCCGGCGGGCCCGCCGTGGCCGGGGCCCATGAGGAAGATCGCGTTCTGCTGGTGGTCGGCGATGAGGCGGTTCACATGGCCAAAGAGGAAGTTGATGCCCGGCGTGGTGCCCCAGTGGCCAACGAGGCGGTGCTTGACGTCCTCGCGGCTGAAGCCCTCGCGCATCAGCGGGTTGCTGCGCAGGTAGATCTGGCCGACGGAGAGATAGTTCGAGGCGCGCCAGTAGCGGTCGACGCCCTCGAGCTCCTCCTCGGGCACAGGGCCGTTGAGCTTCTGCCACGGGGTTCCGATGACGGGTTGTGCCATGCTTGCTCCTTTTCTCGTGCGCGCCCTCCCAGTCGGACGCCCCATAAAACGGCCCCAGTATATTGAGTAAAACGTTTTATCTTCGTGAGATTAGTCGAGTAAATCGATTTATCCTCACCTCTTCACAACGCCCCTGTGGCTGCGCCTCAAAGCGCCCGGACGCTGTCCTTGACTATCAGGCGCGGCATGAGGACCCGGGCCACGGGCTCACCCAGCTCCCCCTCCTCCGCCTCGTCGATGCGCTGGAACAGAAGGTCGAGCGCCGCCGCGGAAAGCTCGTCGACGTTCTGCTCGATGGAGGTGAGCGCGGGCTCAAAGAGCACGTCGGCCGCCGAGTTGTCGTAGCTCACCACCGAGTAGTCCCGCGGCACGCGCAGCCCCCGCTCATAGAGGCGCTTCAGCAGGCCGAGCGCGATGTTGTCGCTCGTGGCAAAGACGGCGGTCGCGTCCAGGGACGCAAGACGCGCGGCGGCATCGTAGGCCGCGGGGATGTAGTAGGCGCTCTCCAGCACGAGGGCGGGATCGGGCCCTATGCCGCACTCGCGCAGCGCGCGCTCGTAGCCCGCCACGCGCTCGCGCCCGGTGTTCGAGGCCAAGTTGGCAAGGCACGCGATCCGCCGGTGCCCCGCGTCCAGCAGGTACCGGCACGCCAGGTAGCCGCCCGCCTCGTTGTTGAAGGCGACGCGGTCGCAGGAGCAGCCGCTCACCAGGCGGTCCACCGTCACGCAGGGCATCGGCAGCGCGTCGAGCGTCGCCGCAAGGCCAGCGCGCCCCTCCTCATCCGTCGACGCCACCACAAAGAGCCCGTCCACGCCCCGGTTGGCGAGCAGCTGCACGAGCTCCGCGTCATTCTCGGCCGACTCGTCCGAGTTGGTGATCAGCAGCACGTACCCGCGCTCGCGGCAGCCCAGCTCAAGACGACGGGCAAGGGACGAGAAGAACCGGCTCTCGATGTTGGGCACCACGAGTCCCACGGTCTGGGAGTGCCGCGTCACGAGGCTTCGTGCGATCTGGTTGGGAATGTAGCGCTTGCGGCGCGCCACCTCCTTGATGCGCCGGCGACTCTCCTCGGAGATCTTGCACGGCCGGTCATTGAGCACGAGCGAGACCGCGGTGGTGGAGAGTCCCACCTCGCGCGCGATGTCCTTGAGCGTCACCTTGCCCGGCATGTCCGGCCCCCCTCACGACAAGACGTCCTGACCTCGCCCCCGCAACGCGTAACCCCAGATTCCTGACATCCCAGCTTACGCGTGAAAAACGTGCAACCATCGGACGCGCAGCCTGGGATTTCCACGCATCGGGGCGAGAAAAACGAGGCTACGCGTCCTTCTCGCCATGCGCAAACCGGAATTCCGGAAAACCGGCGTCACGCATGGCTGCGGCCTCGATCAGCCGCGCCGGTTTGCGCGCCAGAGATGCCAGAGCCCGCGAAGCGTAAGCGTGTCGTCGACAGCGACCTCGTGCCGGAGGAGCGCGGCCATCGCCTCCGCGCCGTCACCGGTCATGATGACGGGGGCGTCCGCCCCAAGCTCCCCCATCACGGCGTCGAGCAGGCCGTCGATGCGCACCACCTCTCCCAGGACCACGCCGGACTGCATGGCCGAGCGCGTGTTGCGCCCGATGACTGACGCCGGCGCGCGCAGCTCGATCATGGGGAGCCGCGCGGCGGCCTCAGAGAGCGAGCGGGCGCCCAGGGCCAGCCCCGGGGCGATGATGCCGCCCGCAAAGGCGCCCTCCGCATCCACAACCTCGAAGTTCGTCGTGGTGCCCAGGTCGACGACCACCGCGGGCGCGCCATAGTCCGCCCGCGCCGCCACGACGTCTGCCACGCGGTCGGCGCCCACCTCGGAGGGGTCGTCGTAGCGCATCCTGAGGCCCGTCTTGAGGCCCGGCCCCACCACGTATGCGCGGCCGGAGCAGCTGGCAGCGAGCGCGCGACGCCAGACGTCGGTCAGCATGGGCACCACGCAGGCGAGGATGGCGTCATCGGGGAGCCGCTTCCCCATCAGCGCGAGCACCTGGGCAAGCTGCATGCGCGCCTCGTCCGCCGTGAGCCGCTCGTGCGTGGTGAGCTCCCACGTCCCCACGAGCTCGTCGCCCGAGAAGAGCCCGAGCCTCGTGCGGGTGTTGCCCACATCCACCGCCAGCAGGTTCTTCTCGTCCGCGCTCTTCTCGCCACGCGCCATGCGTCCTCCAAAAGTAGTCCCGGCACTGCGCAAGGGGCCGGGAGTGGGCACACTACCGGTGACGGCAAAGCCCGCTTGGACAGGCTGGGTCACGCCGGATATGAGTGGAGCGGGTCGCTAGTTCGCTAGGCTAGCGACCCGACTCATGCTCGTCGTTGGACCTGCTCGCTTTGGACAAAGCGGCAACCGTCAGCCACCCCAGATTTTACTTCATAGCCTGGACGCCCCCGCTCCCCGCTTCTGCCATAATCAGACGGTCCCAGAAACCCGACTCCCCATGAGGGGGAGCGGATATTCGAAGGAGCACATATGAGCAAGAGCGGCTCTCGCGCCTCGTGGCGCGGGCAGCTGAGCCCCGTCGGCATTGCCATCGGGTGCATCGGCTGCGTCATCATCACGGCGTCCTCGGTCTACACCGCCCTCAAGATGGGCGCGCTGCCGTGGCCGACCATCTTCACCTCCATCGTCGCGCTGTTTCTGCTGCGGGCCTTCGGGCGCCGCAGCCTCAACGAGGCCAACGTCACGCAGATCGTGATGTCGGCTGGCTCCATGGTGGCCGGCGGCCTCGCCTTCACCATCCCCGGCATCTGGATGCTCGGCCTCGCCGACGAGGTCAGCTGGGTCGAGATGCTCGTCGTGGCGCTCTCCGGCACGCTGCTCGGCCTCGTGTGCACCGCGGCGATCCGCCGGCGCTTCGTCGACGAGTCCGACCTCGAGTACCCCATCGGCACCGCGGCGGCCGAGACCCTCATGGCCACCAAGACCGGCGGCGTCACCGGCAAGCGGCTCTTTGGCTCCATGGGCCTGGCGGGCCTGTGGTGCGTGGCGCGCGACGCTCTGGGCTGGATGCCCACGCTCGTGGCGCAGCTCCCCATCCCCGGCGTGAGCTTTGCGATCTACAACTCACCCCAGATGCTCTCCGTGGGCTTTCTCGTGGGCGGCTTTGCCGTGGCGTTCTGGTTCCTGGGCGCGCTCGTGGGCAACTTCGGCATCATCACGGGCGGGAGCGCCGCGGGCCTCTGGGACGTGGCCACGGCCCAGGGCATCGTCTCCAGCCTGGGCATGGGCCTCATGATGGGCTCCGGCGTGGGCGTGGTGCTCAAGGACATCCTGCCGCATGCGGCGCGCGTGCTGCGCGGGCACCGTGCGGCGGGCGAGAAGGACGAGGGCGCGGGTGCGTCCGTGGCCTCCGGCTGGAGCCGCCTCGAGCGCGGGACGCTCGCCCTCATGGTGGCCGCCGCGGCGTTGCTCGTGTGCATCGGGCTTGGCCTCGGGCCGGTCGTGGCGGTGGTCGTGGTGCTTCTGGCCTTTGTGACCACGATCATGAGCGCGCAGTCCGTGGGCCAGACGGGCATCGACCCGATGGAGATCTTCGGCCTCATCGTGCTTCTGGCCGTGGCGGCGTTCTCCAACGCGAGCCAGGTGCAGCTCTTCTACGTGGCCGGCGTGGTGGCCGTGGCGTGCGGTCTGGCCGGCGACGTCATGAGCGACTTCAAGACCGGCGCCATCATCGGCACGAGCCCGCGCGCCATGTGGGTGGGCCAGGCCATCGGCGCGCTGCTTGGCACCGTGGTTGCCGTAGCCGTGCTGGTCACGCTGTTCTCCGCGTACGGGCCGGGCGCCTTTGGGTCGGGGCAGATGTTCGTCTCCGCGCAGGCGAGCGTGGTGGCGACGATGGTCTCCGGCATCCCGAGCGTGCCGGGCTTTGTGATCGGCCTTCTGGGCGGCATCGCGCTCTACTGGGCCGGGCTTCCCGCGATGATGTTTGGCCTGGGCGTCTACCTGCCGTTCTACATGTCGCTCACCGCGGCGCTCGGCGCGGGCGTGCGGTGGGTCTACGAGCGCGTCTGCGCGGCGCGCGGCGTGGAGGACTCCGAGGAGAAGGGCGTGGTCGTGGCCTCCGGCGTGCTCGGCGGCGAGTCCATCGTGGGCGTCGTGATCGCGCTGAGCTCGGTGATTGCGGGCCTCGCGGGGTAGCGAGCTGGCGGAATCCGCCGATTGTCGGTGATTTTCGAGGAGTAGCGCGTCTATTGGCCGGTTGGCCGGTCCATCTACCTGCCCTTCCGTGACAGAAAATCGTCCACTACTTCGCTCGTCCTCCAAAAATCACCGACAATCGCCCCCTGCCTCCGGGACGTCGGCCGACATGGCGATAGGAAAGGGCATCTCGGACAGCACCGCCTCCCATGCCGAATGTCGCAAAGGCTCCGCGGAGCCGGCAAGCGGGCGGTTCGCGACGTTTCTTCTCGGAGAAACGTCGCCACGCCCCCGCAGAGGTCCCGTGCGGGGGCGTGGTGACATTCCCCGAGGGCGAAG
>NZ_JBQXES010000013.1:0-81924 GCF_052599055.1 Thermophilibacter sp. ZX-H3
TTTTCTCTCCCTTCTTGGGGGGGCTTCTGGCGCGGCGCGGAATGTCGCCCAGGATCCACTCGACCTGGCCGTTGGCGCTGCGCATCTCATCGGCGGCCCAGCGCTCCACCGCGGCCCAGACCTCTGGGTCTATACGCAGGGGATATTGCTTGCGCGCGGCCACGTCCTTCTCGCCAGCCTACTGGTAGAGGGAGCCGGTGTTGAGGACGGGCTGGGCCTCGGACTCGCCGCAGAGGACGACCATCAGGTTGGAGGCCATCACGGCCTTGCGGTCGTCGTCGAACTCCACCACGCCACCGTCAGAGAGCTCCTTGAGCGCCATGTCCACCATGGAGACCGCGCCCTCGACGATCTTCTTGCGCGCGGCGATGATGGCCTCGGCCTGCTGGCGGCGCAGCATCGCCTGGGCAATCTCCGGCGCGTAGGCGAGGTGCGTGAGGCGGGCGTCGTCCACGGAGACGCCGGCCGGGGCGAGGCGACGGTCGAGCTCCTCCTTGAGGGACTCGGAGACCTCCTCGATGTTGGAGCGCAGTGTGATGGACTGGTTGGAGGCGTCGTCGTCCTCCATGTGGTCGTAGGCGTAGACGCTGGCCACATGGCGCAGGGCGGTCTCGGTCTGCATGGCCACGTAGCTGGGGTAGTGGTCCACGTCGAAGAGGGCCTTGGCGGTGTCTGCCACGTGCCAGACCACGACGGTCGCGATCTCGATGGGGTTGCCCATCTTGTCGTTGACCTTGAGGCGGTCGCCGTTGAGCGTGCGTGCGCGCAGGGAGACCTTGGTGGAGAGCGCCTTGGCGGCCGCGGCCGCCTTCACGGACGGGGTGCCCTCCTCCAGGCTGACGTCGATGGAGGCGCCGGTGCCGTCCGAGCCCAGGCTGTGGCTGTAGAAGGGGTTCACCCAGTAGAAGCCGGACTCGCGGACGGTGCCCACGTAGTTGCCAAAGAGCACGAGCACGCGGGCCTGGCCGGGCTGAAGCGAGAAGAAGCCGCAGCTGACGATGATGGCCACGATGAGCAGCACGATGCCGCCCACGAGCAGCGCGGGCCCCGCGGCGGGCGCGGGCACGCCGGCCTCCTCGGCGGTGGCGAGGATGACGATGCCCTGAATCATGCCCCAGATGGCGGCGGCATAGGCGACGAGGGTGACGAAGAGCATGGGCCAGCCGGACGCGGCGCGGGCCTGCTTCTCTACGGTCATTGCAGTTCCTTTCCTGGTGACGGGCACGCCCCTTGGTGAGCGTCCTCGACTGAGGTCATTGTGATATCACATTGGTTTCTTTGCAAGCCTGTCGCGAACGACTGAGGCGCATATCGGCGAACGGTAGGTATACTGGTCCGTATGGGATACAAGACGTACACCTGCCCCATTTCGCGCGACTGCGGAGGCTGCGAGTGGCTCGCGGTCCCCTACCCCATACAGCTCCGGCGCAAGCAGGAGCAGGTCAGGGAGCTCCTCAACGAGATGGTCCTTGCCGACGGCGGCGCACTCGAGGACATCCGCGGCATGGAGGAGCCGCTGCACTACCGCCACAAGGCAGCGACCCCGTTTGCCCATGCGCCACGCGGACGCGTGCTGAGCGGATTCTACGCGGCGGGAACGCATCGGATCGTGCCGTGCTCCGACTGCCTCGTGGAGGATCGACGAGCCCGGCGCATCCTGAACGCCGTTGCCAGGGTCGCTGAGAGGATGCACATTCCGCCCTACGACGAGGACCGCGGCACCGGCGTACTGCGCCACGCCGTCGTGCGCTGCGGATACGCGACCGATGACGTGATGCTCGTGCTGGTGACGCGCGTGGACGAGCTCAGGAACCGCGAACGCCTGGTGAGCGAGCTGCGGGCGGCCTGTCCCGAGGTCACGACCATCGTGCAGAACGTGAACGACCGCAGGACAAACGCCATTCTCGGTCGCCTGTGTCACACGCTCTACGGGCCCGGCATCATGCACGACGAGCTGCTTGGGTGCCGTTTTGAGATCGGCCCCACGAGCTTCTACCAGACCAACCCTCAGCAGACCGAGGTGCTCTACCAGCTGGCAATCGAAGGGGTCGGCGACGCAGGCCACGTGCTCGACGCGTACTGCGGAACGGGAACCATCGGCATCTGCGCGGCGGCGCGACGGCCTGGGCTGCAGATCGTCGGAGTCGAGCGAGTTGCCGCCGCCGTATCCTGCGCGAGGCGCAACGCCCAGGCAAACCGCGTCGAGAGACAGAGCGCGTTCGTGGCGGCCGACGCCACGGAATGGATGGCCGGCCGCGGACGCAACGAGCGTTTCGACGCCATCATCATGGATCCCCCGCGCGCCGGGAGCACTCCGGAGTTCCTTGGCGGCGCGGCGGACCTTGCGCCGGAACGCATCGTCTACGTTTCCTGCAATGTTGTGACGCAGGCACGCGACGTGGAGGTGCTTCGCTCGCTGGGATACCGGATTGAGCGCGTGACCCCGGTCGACATGTTCCCCCACACCAAGCACGTGGAGAGCGTCGCCGTGCTGGTTCGCCGCTAGGCCTTCCCTCAGCTAGGGGCGAAGGCGTGCAATCAGGCGGATAGTGGGAAGAAATTCGCTGCCGTCCTGCAATCGGCAGGATAGTGGGAAGCTTTTCCGGGGACGGGTCACGTATCAACGCCTGAGCTATCTGCAGATATTCAAATCTGAATCAATTTCTATCAAGAGAAAGGGCGATGGCAGCCGAAAAGGGCTTCCCACTATCCCGCCGATTGCAGGACGGCGGCCGAATTCTTCCCACTATCCCGCCGATTGCACGGAGATGGCAGCCGCTCAATACGGCGCGGGCCGCCACCGAACTGGTGACGGCCCGCGCGGAAGTCTGGCGAGCGGCGCCTACTCGGGGTCAATGGCCACGGTCCCGTTGTCCCTCACATGAACGCGGCCGGCGGAGATGAGGCCCACGACCTCAGGATAGAGCTCGTGCTCAATCTCGTGGATGTGCTCCTCGAGCTCATCGACCGACCAGCCCTCCTCCACCGGAAGCGCGCTCTGCGCGATGATGGGGCCGGCGTCGTAGTCCGCGTTCGCGAAGTGCACGGTCACGCCGGTGACCTTGACGCCGCGGTCATAGGCGTCCTGGATGGCGTGCGCACCCGGGAAGCTCGGCAGCAGGGCGGGATGCAGGTTGACCACGCGGTTGGGGAACGACGCCAGGATGGGGTCGTGCACCTTGCGCATGTAGCCCGCCATGATGACGTACTCGACGCCGTGGCGCTTGAGCTCGGCGGCGATGATCTCGTCGGCCTGCTCCGGGTCGGCGTACACGTCCTTGGAGAGCGTGAGCGTCTGGATGCCTGCGGCCTCCGCGCGCTTGAGGCCATAGGCGCTCGGGCGCGAGCTCACCACGAGCTCGATGGAGGCGTCGAGCGAGCCGTCGGCAATCCGGTCGATGAGGGCCTGCAGGTTGGTGCCGCTGCCCGAGATGAGAACACCAATCCTAACGCTCATCGTCGTACACGACCTTCCCCTTCTCGCCCGGCGCACCGGCGATGACCTCGCCCATGACGAACGGCGCAAACCCCGCGTCCACGAGCGCCAACATCACGGCGTCCTTGTCCTCGGCGGCGCAGATGATGCTCATGCCCACGCCCATGTTGAACGTGCGGTACGCCTCCTCGAGCGTGAGCTCGGCGGCGTTGATCATGTAGGTGATGACGGGCGGGATGCCCCAGGCAGGGCCGGACGCTCCCCCGCGATACACGAGCGCGTCAAGGCCCTCCGGCATGGCGCGGTCGAGGTTCTCGGTGATGCCGCCGCCGGTGATGTGGGCCATCGCGTGGATGGGGGCACCGGCGCGCAGCGCCTTGAGCAGGCCGCCGGCGTAGATCGTGGTCGGGCGCATCACGGCGTCGGCGAGCGACTCACCGCCCAGCTCGGGCAGCGGGGTCTCCAGCTCCTCCACGGTCTTGCCCTCGATGGCAACCTTGCGCACGAGCGAGTAGCCGTTGGAGTGGATGCCAGAGCTCGGCAGGCCGAGAATCACGTCGCCCTCGCGCACCTTGTCGGGGCCGATCATCTTGGGCCGGTCCACCACGCCCACGACGAAGCCGGCGAGGTCATAGTCGCCCTCGGCCATGACGCCCGGGTGCTCGGCCATCTCGCCGCCCACGAGCGCGCATCCGGACTTGCGGCAGCCCTCGGCAATGCCGCCCACGATCTTGGCCACGTGCTCGGCACGCAGCCTGCCAATGGCAACGTAGTCGAGGAAGAACAGCGGCTCGGCGCCGATGGGTACCACGTCGTCAACGCACATCGCCACGAGGTCCTCGCCCACCGTCTCATGACGGTCGAGCAGCTGCGCAATGGCGAGCTTGGTGCCCACTCCGTCGGTGCCGGAGACCAGGATCGGCTCCTCCATGTCCTTGAGCGCCGCGGCCGAGAAGCACGACCCAAACCCCCCGAGGCCACCGATGACCTCCGGTCGGTTGGTCGTTGCCACGGCGGCCTTGATCGCGTCGACGGCACGGGCCCCCTCGGCCGTGTCGACGCCGGCATCCGCATAGCTCACATGCTTGGTGTTCTCGGCCATCTCGCTCCTTTCCGCCACAATCGCCCGGGGCCGTCCCTAGGCGTTCAGGCATTGCTCCGCTTCTTCAAGCGGCATATGCGAGGTCGCAGACGCCGCCTCAAGGTTATTGGGCTCGTACCCGGGCAGGAACTTGTCCTCCCAGAACGAGCGGGGTATCTCCACGGGGTACTCCCCGGTAAAGCACGCCTTGCAGTAGCCGCCCTGCGGGACGCAGTCGAGCAGCCCCTCGATGGAGAGGAAGCCCACCGAGTCCGCCTCGATGTAGGCGCGAATCTCCTCGAGCGACATGTTGGCGGCGATGAGCTGGTCCTGGTTCGCCGTGTCGATGCCGTAGAAGCAGGGCCACGTGACCATGGGGGAGGCCGAGCGGACGTGCACCTCGGTTGCGCCCGCCGCCTTGAGCATGCGCACGATCTGTCGCGAGGTGGTGCCGCGGACGATGGAGTCGTCGACCATCACCAGTCGCTTGCCACGCACCACGTCCGGCAGGGCGTTGAGCTTCAGGCGAACGCCCATCTGTCGCAGCTCGGGCGTGGGCTGGATGAAGGTGCGCGCCACGTAGCGGTTCTTGATGAGCCCGGTCCCGAAGGGGATTCCCAGCTCCTGCGCAAACCCCTCGGCGGCAGGCGTGCCCGAGTCCGGCACGGAGATCACGAGGTCGGCATTGACGGGCGTCTCCCGAGCGAGCCTGCGACCCATGTTGTGGCGCATGAGGTAGAAGCTCGAGCCGTCCTTCACGGAGTCGGGACGCGAGAAGTACACGTGCTCGAAGATGCAGTCGGCGCGACACCCCGACTCGCAGCCGCGCTCGGAGCGCAGGCCGTCCTCCGAGATGCGGACGATCTCGCCGGGCTCGATCTCTCGCACGAACGTCGCTCCCGAGATGTCGAGCGCGCACGTCTCGCTCGCCACGACCCAGCCGTCATCGCCCAGCCGCCCCAGGACGAGCGGGCGGATGCCATGCGGGTCGCGGAACGCGTAGAGCGCGTTCTCGCGCACCAGCACCATGGCGTACCCGCCCTCGAGCATGCGCATCGTGTGCGCGATGCCCGTGCGCAGGCGGCCGGCGCGCTGCGTGAAGTATCCGATGAGCTTGGCAGCGACCTCCGAGTCCGTGCTCGACCGGAAGGGGATTCCCATCTCGATGAGCTCGCGGCGGAGGCTGTCAAAGTTGACGAGCGTCCCGTTGTGCGCGAGCGCGATGATGACGTCGTTGATGGTGGAGAGATGCGGCTGCGCCGACTCCCACCCCTTGGCCCCCGCGGTGCCGTACCGGCAGTGCCCGCAGGCCACCTTGCCCGGCATCGCCGCGAGGTCGGCGTCGGAGAACACCTGCGTCACGAGGCCGAGGTCCTTGCGGATAAGAACCGTCCGCCCGTCGCCCACGGCGATTCCGGCGGACTCCTGGCCACGGTGCTGCAGGGCGCGCAGGGCGAAGTACGTCATGCGCGCGACGTCACGCCCCGGAGCCCAGACGCCAAAGACGCCGCACTCCTCGTGCAGCTTGTCGTCAGGGCAATCGGTAGGCTGGGGCATCTCGCCCCTCGTCGCGAGGGTGTCCCCAGAGAGCGTCGTCACCCTTCCCCCTTACTCGCCCGCGGCTGCCGTCGCCGCCGCGGCCTCGGACTTGAGCGCACACACGAGGATGACGCGGCCCTTGTCGCTGTCCTCGTAGTAGCAGGTACAGAGCGAGAGCGCCTTGGTCATCCCGTTGATAACCTGGGCGGCGTCGCCCCGGCTCGCCACCGCCTGGCCCAGCAGGCCGGAGAGGTAGGCGTGCAGCTCGTCCGTTGAGCCAAAGTTGAACTGGCGGACGTTGGTGTCATCAGCGGTGGTCTGGTAGATGAACAGCGGCTCGAGCTCGTAGCTCGCCTCCTCCGTCACGTACCAGACGGTTGAGACGCTGTCGAACACCTGCTGGTCCTGCATGTCGGAGACCGGCTTGAACATGGAGCCGTTGCGCAGGTGGTGGCCATAGACGATTGTCTGGGCGTCGGCCATGCCCGGCTTTGCGTTCTCGTAGTCCAGGAAGACCTGACCACCGAGGGAGTACGTCCCCTCTGCGCTGGTATGCAGGTACTTCTCGTTATCCTGTGCCTGATAGACCGGGTAGTTGACCCCCGTGCCCGGAATCTGCACCCAGCCGACCACGTCTCCGTTCACGGCCTTGAGGCCCTCCCAGTCGACCTGCGGGGCGGTCGAGCCGTCGTCCGAGAGGGTGGCGTACTCGGCAAGCTCCTCGTTGATGCGGTCCTGCTCGCCGTACTGCCACTGGTTGTAGATGAACATGCCGGCCGCGGCGGCAATCAGACCGATGCCCACCACGAACAGGATGACCGAGAGCACCCGCGCCACGCGCTTCTTGGGGTCCCGGCTCCGGCGCCCAGAAAGGTCGTATGGATCGGTCTCGACGAAGTGCGGCTCTCTGCGCCGACGGTCATGCCCACGGGACGACCCACCAGGATCGGACACCACGGAGACGAACCCCTCGCTCGCTCGCGGCATGCCCGCGGCGTGCGGGTTGCCCACCGGAGCGTGGTATGACTCGTCGCCGCCGCGGCGGGTGCGCAGGCGCCGGGACGCGTCATCGTCCGTCGCGTATCGAGGCGCGACATGAGCCGACCTCGGCGACGGGCGAGAAGAACGGGCGAACCCCCGCTGGTCGGTCCCTTCGGGCTGCTTGAAGTGAGACGCCATGTGTGGCTCTCCTTAGGCCTCGGCCATCTGACGCTTGAACTCGACGATCTTCTCGCGATACTCGGGCATGGTGGCGCCGAGGATCTGCGTGGCGTAGATGGCGGCGTTCTTGGCGCCGTTGATGGCGACGCAGGCCACCGGCACGCCGGAGGGCATCTGGACCATGGAGAGCAGCGAGTCCATGCCGCCGAGGTCGGAGGTCTTCATCGGCACGCCGATGATGGGCAGCGGTGTGAAGGCCGCAACGACGCCGCCAAGGTGCGCGGCCTTGCCGGCGGCGGCGATGATGACCTTGAGGCCGCGATCGGCAGCGGACCCCGCCCACTCGTGGACCTTGTCGGGGTTGCGGTGCGCGCTGGCGATGACCAGCTCGTACGGAACGCCCAGCTCCTCGAGCTGCTTGGTGCACCCTTCCATGGTGGGCAGGTCTGACTTGGAACCCATGATGATTCCCACGAGCGGCTGGTCTGCCATGATGCTCCTCTCGGTTGGTTTTTCGCTCCCCCAGTATACGCGACCGGCAGCGAGCGACCACGGGCGCAAGGGCGCGGACACACGGTCACGCCTGCTTCTCCGCGGTCTCCTTCCTGGGGTCCTGGACGATCACTGACGGCTCTACCTTCAGGGGCGGAATTCCCAGGCGAAGATCGCGCTCCTGCTCCTCGCGCAGGCGCTCCCAGATCCACGTCCTGAGCAGGCTCTGGCGGGGCTGGCCGCACCGACGCGCCTGCTCGTCGATCTGCTTGACCATGTGTATGGGCAGATCGAGGTTGATCTTCTTGGTAAGCGTAGTTATGAAGATTGCGTCCGGGTCGGGCTCAATCCACTTGGCGTTCTCATCGTCCAAGAAGTCACTGATGTCCTCGCCGTTGTCGAACATCTCGTCAAACTCTTCGACGGTTATCTTTCTCTTGCCATCCTTTGAAACGATCATATGCCTCAACCTCCTTCTTCCTCGAACGCCTTACCGATATGATGCACACGTGCTGTTTGCGATAGGTGACAATCGCCGTCCAATGAATCCCACCGATTATTCCGAACACCGCATAGCGCTCGTCATCGCTTCCTGGCTTGGTCGGCTTCTGCAGGACTGGCCGATTCCAGAGCGCCTGTGCCGCCACGAAATCAATTCCGTGCTTCTCGAAGTTCTTCCTGCTCTTCTCCGGGTCCCACTCAAAATCCTTTGGCCTCATCGCTCCTCCCCACTATAGCAAAGATATTGATTTGGTATTGATTCGATGCGCTTATGGCGCCCACCCTAGCAGAGGGCACTTTCCCGAAGCTTCCACCAACCTCTCACGCAGCTGTCACGCCACCTGACTTCCTGCTGGCAGGAACCCCTGCGGAGAACCGTCCGGAATTGAATCGGCAATCTTTCCTCCACACCGCGCGCACATTGGCGATAAGAGACTGGGCAATTGGGACATCAGCGCGCCGCGCGGCGAAAAAAGGTCTATCCTTGCCTGCGTACGCTGGTCCATCAGTCCGCGGACAAAGGAGAATCCCATGAACAACGCCAGCAATCTGTACCTCTACCAGCGCGAGGGCGGCTACCTGCCGCGCGTCGCGGCCGTTCACGACCTGTGCGGCTACGGCAAGTGCTCGCTCGGAGTGGCCATCCCCGTGCTCTCGGCCGCCGGCATCGACGTGTGCCCCGTGCCCACGTCGCTCTTCTCTGCGCACACGCGCTTCCCCAAGTTCTACATGCACGACACCACGCCCATGCTCACCGAGTACCTCGACGCCTGGCGCGAGGAGGGCATCGAGCTCGACGGCATCTACTCGGGCTTCCTAGGCTCAGCCGAGCAGGTTGACGCCATCCTGCGCCTCTATCGCGAGTACCCCAAGGCGCTCCGCATCGTGGACCCGGTGATGGGCGACGGCGGCTCCAAGTACCCCACCTATACCGATGAGATGTGCGAGGCCATGAAGGGCCTGGTGGACGGCGCCGACGTGCTCACGCCCAACCTCACCGAGGCCTCGATCCTCACCGGCATCGCCTATGCGGGACAGGACGTCGACGAGGGCTATATCGGGGGCATGATGGACGCGCTCCTTGGCATGGGAGCGAAGTCCGTGGTGCTCAAGGGCGTTGTCCACGAGGGCGAGAGCATCATCCGCAACTACGTGAGCGTGGCGGGCGGGGACGTCGAGGAGGTCTCGAGCGAGCTGCTCCCCTACATGCTCCACGGAACGGGCGACCTCTTTGCGTCTGGCCTCACCGCGGCCATTTACGCCGGAAAGAACCTGCTCTCCGCCGTCGAGTTTGCCGGAAGCCTCGTCCGTCACGCAATGGAGATCACGCCGGAGCAGCCCGACTATCAGGTCCGCGGCGTCAGCTTTGAGAGCGTGCTCGGAGACGTGACCGCACTTCTCGCATAACACGCCGATTCCGGACAAAACACGTCACCCAGCCCCGCCCCTAGAGGCGGGGCTCTTCTTTTCAAGGTCGCATAACCTGACATTTCAGGGCGTTTTTCGCTCGTTTTGTCGGGTTATGCGACGTTGCCGCCCGCGGGACCCGAACGATCTCGCGGGCGGCAACAAGGCGTTCAGCTATGCCTTAGAGGCAGAACCCCACGACAACGGCCAGCTCACGCCCGCCGTTGCGATAGTAGTGCGGGCTGCCCTCCGGCGTGACGGTCATGTAGTACATGCCGGCGCTCGGCTCAGGCGTGCGGAGCCACCAGTCCGACCCGCTACTCAGACGCAGATAGTCAAAGCCGTCGTTCCACGTCACGCCGGCGTCGGAATAGACCTGGTACTGCGAGCCCTCCATCTGGTACCCGGCGTAGTCGCCGTTAGTGGTCTGCGCGGCAACATCCCCGGAAAGCTCGGAGCACGAGGGGATCCAGATGCTCTCGGCCGTGATGGACTGGCCACCGCCCACGCTGGCGGGGTTGTTGCTGACCTTGCTCACGGGCACGATGGCGGCGGAAAGGTCCTCGGGCAGCTGGCCCATGAGGGACTGGTTGAGCCACGAGCGCAGGGTGGTCTGCTCCCACAGGACCGCCTCGCCAGAGGCATTGAGCGGCTGGGTGCCAACAGACGCACGAGTAACGAAGCTGATGCCGGCGACGCCCGATCCGTCGGCCTTGTCGTCGTGTCGGAACCCGGCGATGGTCACGGGGACGACGGTGCCGTCGGCAAGCGCCAGGTCCTTGGTGTTCTCGATGTTGAGTCGGCCCGAGGCGTCGCATAGGTTGTACTGGGCGGCAATCTCAAGCCCCTCGTCATCGCTCGACGCACCGGCGATGAGCGCAGAGATCTGTGAGAGCTCCTCCCACGAGTAGTCGGCGAAGGTGGCGCGGACCTCGGGAGCTCCCTCCTCCGGCGCGGGCTCCTCCTCTTGCTCCTCCGGGGGCTCGAGCGTCTCGACCGGCTCGGTTGAGGGCTGCTCGACCGGGGGCGCGGGCTCGTCCTTCGGGGCGAACGGCCCCAGCCAGCTCGTAGCAACCGCATAGCACACGCCGCCAACGAGAACAGCGGCGATGGCCGCGCAGACGCCGAGAACGATGCGGCGATCGGGCTGGAAGCTCTTCATGCGGTCGCTCACGCGCGCGGCGCCGTCCCTCACGCGGTCGAAGGCCTCCGTCGGGAACGACGAGGCCGGCGCATCATCAACGACGGCGGAAGCGGGCTCGAAGTCAGGCAGGGCGTCGACCGCAGGCTGGAACTGAATGCTCGACGTGTCATCAAGCTCAGCGGAAGGGGCGTCATCCAGACCGGGAAGGTCCTGCAGCTCCTGCTGGAGCTCGGGCTCAGGCTCGGAGACGGCGGGAGCCGCGCCGGAGGGCATGGCGAAGTCGACGGTCTTCTCGGCGTCCAGCGTCTCGGCGGGGGCTGCCTCGGCGGCTTCCACCGTCTTCGGGACGTCGACCGCCTCCTGCTCCTTCACCGGAGGCTCCTGCGACGCGGACGAGGCGGACGCCGCGCGCTCCCGGAGCGTCCGCCTCGCCGCGGCACTCTCCTCAGGACGCAGCGCGTCATAGGAGGCGTTGTAGTGCGTGTAGGGCGAGCGACGAGAGGCGCTCTGGCTGCTGTGGGGGATGTACGGGCGCGGGATGCGCGGCGTCACGCGCACCGCGCGAGGCGGCGGAGCGACGGGCACCAGCGGCACCGCGCCGGCAGCCATGGGGTCGAGGGGTTCCTCGAGTTTCTTGGGTGCCGGCACCTCTTCGACCGGGGCACCGCATCCGGGGCAGAAACGAGCCTTCTCGGGCAGCTCCTCACCGCACTTCTTGCACTTCACGTTGGGTCCCTTCCCTAGCTCTCCAAGCTTTTACGTTAACACGACAGAGGTTAGGGAAGTATTAGAACGTCGCAGACCGTCGATAGACGGTGCCGTATAAAGGGGCCGTTGAGGGGCGCGTTGCCAACCGACCGCCAAGGGCGGAAAACCGAGGACCGCCAAGAGAAAAGGACCGCACGGGAACGGGAACCCGTGCGGCCCTTGCGAGTCGTCAGCTCTGTGAGAGCAGCTTACTGCTCGTTGCGACGACGGAGGAAGAAGCTGGCGGCTGCGGCGACAAGACCGGCGACGCCGATGCCCGCAACAGCGGTGGCGTTGGTGACGTCACCAGTCTCGGGGACGTTGGCCTCAGCCTCAGCGGCGGCGTCCGCCTTGGCCTGCTCCGGGCTCACCTCGTCGCTGGGCGCGGGAGCTGCCGGCTGATCCTGCTCAGGAACGCTCGGCTCGGCGTTCTTGACGTAGGAGGCGTAGAGGACAAGGTCGCCCGTCACGGGAGAGGCGAAGTCGTACTCGGCATACTCGAAGAGTGCCCCGAGGTCCCCACATGGCTTGATGGCAACGCCCGTGGGCTCGCCGAGCTGCTCGTCCGCGGACTCAACGCAGATCAGAAGAGGCGATACACGACCACCGGCCTCAGGGAGGCGCTGGCAACATGGCCTGAAGACGCAAGTCGCGCTGACGCTCCATCGCGGCACGGAAAGCGGCGCTCGCTCTTCTCGGCCCTTGCAAGCGCCGCCGAGTGGGCTCGCGAGCGCCGCATGGACGGGTAGCGGCCTCTGCTCCAAAATTAATCCGCCCTCTGGACCCCCAAAGATGACGTTTTCCCAGTTGGCCTTTTTGGGAGGTGCCTAAAGGGCGGATTAATTTTCCCGACCCGCCCGAAGAGGGGGGCTTGAAACGTAAAAGGGGCGCGCCGTCATATCACGGCGCGCCCCTCCCTTGACGCTCAGCCGCCCTAGTTGCCGCTTAGAATCTGGACCGGCGTGAAGGACGTCGTAATCTTATCGCGCAGCTCGCCCTGGATGGACTCGTCGAGGCCCGTGATGTGGAGCGAGAGCTGGACGCCGTCCGCGGACTGCGTCTTGGTCCACACGTAGGTGATGTACGACGTCACGTCCCCCGTGGGCTTGAGGAAGCCGAAGAGCGCGGACTGCTGAATCTGCCCGTCCTCGCTCATATGCACGTTGACGTGATACACGACAGTGTTGATGTTGGGGTTGAGCAGGCAGTTGACCGCGAAGGCCTGGGCCTGGACGCCGGAGCCGGCAAAGCACTCGAGCGCGTTCTCAGAGCTCGTGTCCGTGACGGTGACCTCGACGCGACCGGTGTTCTCGTCCGCCTCCTGGACGGAGAAGTCCTCCGGGAACTGCGTGAAGCCGTTGCCCCACTCCACGCCGCCGCGCAGCGCGGAGGCAACGGTGCGCACGGTGACGCTCTCCGTGAGGTTAGACGTGTTGGCTCGGCGGATGAAGCCAAAGGCAACCTGGCCCACAACCACAAGCGCCAGGAAGATCACCACGAAAGACACGGCGGTCTTGGTAATGACCTTGCCGACGTTGGAGCCGGAGGGGTCCTCCTCAGACAGGGGGTCGATGTCGAGCGAGACGCCCTTCTCCTTGCGGTGAGCGCGCTGGCGACGGGCGCGCTCCTCGTCGGAGTGACCGGTGTGGTCGACGGTCGCAAACAGCGCCTCGGCCTCGTCAGGCGAAAGCGCACCCTTCTGGATACGCGCGATCTCGCGTTTCTTTGCCATCTCTCTCTTCCCCGTCGCAGGACCAGGCGGCCAAGAAGGCAGCGCGCGGTCAGAATAGCCCTTGTGTCAGTATACGCCCTCGCGTCATGAGCTGTCCCGAGCCGTCCCGCGCTGGCAGAAGGTCCAGAATAGCCCGACGGGCAGACGTCGTGGGTCATCTTGGCCAGGCTACGGCCCATGCCAGACTTCTGCGATCAATCTCTATGCAGAAGCCTGATTACTAGAATGACGAATCACCCCGCCACTTGACTAAATAGGGAAAAAAGGAAAAATTAGGAAAAAAAGGAAAACGGAGGTCACATGCGTATTGACACGATCTTCTCTCCTTCTTTCGGCAACAGGTAACTGCCGCGCGAAACAGCATTAAGCAAGCAATTGCTGAGCAGGTGCACAGGCGCCGCCCCCACGAGTGACGCATATTGGACGGATGGGCCCCTTCGGAAGGCCCCGTCCGTCCAATACGCGTCACTCGTGGGGGCGGCGCTGGCATGGGGAGCGGGATATTGGGACTCGCGGCCGCGACCCCCGGTTATCCCGCGAACTGCATGGCGTAGTAGCGTGCGTAGGTCCCGCCGCGGGCGAGGAGCTCCTCGTGGGTGCCGCGCTCGGAGACGCGTCCTCCCTCCATGGTGACGATCTCGTCCGCGCCCTTGATGGTGGAGAGACGGTGGGCGATCACCAGCGTGGTCCGCCCGCGCGCGAGCTCGGCCAGGGACTCCTGGACGGCCTGCTCGGACTCGTTGTCCAACGCGGACGTGGCCTCGTCGAAGATGAGGATCGGCGGGTTCTTGAGGAAGACGCGCGCGATGGCGATGCGCTGCTTTTGACCGCCAGAGAGGTGGCTGCCGCGCTCGCCGACCTCGGTCTCATAGCCATCCGGCAGACTCTCCACGAACTCGGCGATGTTGGCCTTGCGCGCGGCGTCGCGAATCTCCTCGATGGTCGCGTCCGGGCTTCCATACGCGATGTTCTCCGCGATGGTTCCGTCGAACAGGTAGACGTCCTGCTGCACGAGACCAATCGCCTCGCGCAGGCTCCGCTGAGTGACGTCGCGCACGTCCTGGCCGTCGATGGTGATGGACCCAGAGTCAACATCATAGAAGCGCGGCAGCAGCGAGCACGTGGTGGACTTGCCACCTCCGGAGGGGCCAACGAGCGCGATCGTCTTGCCGGGCGCGATGTCCAGGTTGAGGCCGCGGATGACCACGTCGTCCTTCTCGCCATGCGCCCCGGGGTAGGCGAAGCAGACGTCATGGTAGCTGACCGCCCCCTTGGTGACGCGCAGCTCCGGGGCACCGGGCTTGTCCTGGATGTCGGGCTGGGTGTCCAGCACCTCGCGGAAGCGCCTGAACCCGGCGATTGCCTTCTGGAACGTCTCCGTGAAGTCCAGGATGCTCGTGATGGGCGTGGTGAAGAGCGAGATGTAAAGCGCGTAGGTGGCAAGGTCGATGGCCTGCATCTGACCGTTTGCGATCAGCCAGCCGCCAAAGACCACGACGGCCGTGTTGAGAGCGCCCATCATCACCGCGATGGCCGCCTGGTAGCGGCCCATGGCCCGGTACATGCGCGTCTTTGAGTCGAGATAGGCGTTGTTGCTGCGACGGAACTTGTCGCGCTCCACGTCCTCGGCGGCAAAGCTCTTGACCACGCGCACGCCGGCGAGGGAGTCCTCGAGACGGCTGTTCACGCCGGAGATGCGGACGCGATTCTCGGTGTAGACGGCGCGCATCTGCCAGTTTGCGTACACGTTGTAGACCACGAGCAGGCACGCGATGAGCGCGAGCACGCCCGTGAGCGGCAGGTTGATAGTGGAGAGAATCACAAACGAGCCCGCGACCTCCACGATGCCGATGAGGATGAACTCCGGCCCGTGGTGCGCGGCCTCGGAGATGTCAAAGAGGTCCGAGACCAGGCGGCTCATGAGGTCACCTGACTTGTGGTGGTCGAAGTACGAGAAGCTCATGCGCTCGTAGGCGTCGAAGAGGTCCTCGCGCATGCGGCTCTCCATGCGCGCGCCCATCACGTGACCCCAGAAGATCACGAAGTAACGACAGACGAAGCGCAGTGCGTACATGCACACGAGCCCCACGGCAAGATAGGCGAGCGCGCCCATGATGGCATCCGAGCCCTCGGTAAAGAGGCCGCCCGTGAGCGAGCGCAGGATCTGCGGGAAGGCGAGGTCGATTGCCGCCACCGTCACGGCGGCGATGATGTCGATGACAAACAGGTGCCGCTGTCCACGGTAGTACGAGAGGAACGAGCGGAAGAGGGAGCGGTGCTTGGTGGGCATGGAACTTCCTTGGCGGTCGGTGCGAATCGTGCGTAGAAAAGGGTAGCACCGGCGGTTTGCGCGCGTGGGGATCGCGCCGCCGCCCAGCTTGGAACGAGGGAGCGGCGGCGCGACAGGGAGGGAAGATGCAACTCCCACGATAGGCTGTGGCACGCAGCTGCCGGTAACCATGCGGTAAGACTCCGGTAAGCCAGGCCGCCCAGAGCTCCAACTGGGCCTCCTGCAGAAACGAGGCTGGCAGACGACCCTGCGTCGCCATCTATCCTTTCTGGCACCTACAAGCCCACTGAAAGGATTGCCATGAAAACACGACTCAAACACAGAACAACGGCATTGGGGGCGGTGGTTCTTCTCGCACTTTCGCTCGTGGCGGCGGCCGGGACGCTGGCCGCTCCGCGAGCGGCGCACGCCGCAGAGATCGGCAGCGTCGCCAACCTCACGGACGTGGCGGCGCGGGGTGGCGGCTATGACAACCTCCTCTCCCCGGACAGTGGCTACACCCCCGAGAAGGGCGGCTTCAACTCGGACATCGGCCTCTCCGCGACGCTCACCATCGCGCACGACCCGAGCGCGCCGCTCAAGGCAGGGGACACCTTCTCCTTTGGCCTGGTCCCGGACGACTCCTTCGCCAGCAGGTTCTGGTACGTCTACAACAGCGACAAGGCGGAGTTCCGCACCGTCCTCGACGACGAGACCGACGAGGAGATCGCCACCATAGCCTGGTCGGACAGCAACACCCTCACCCTGACCTTCACCGAGGCAGCGGAGGGCAAGTCGGAGGTGCGCTGCGTCTTCTCGTCCATCCCGTTCACGCGCAGCGCGCGCTACATCTACGAGTGGTTTGCAAACCACGGGGACTCCGATCGCATCCACGAGACGCCCGAGGGGCGCAGGTACGTCGACGTGACGTACCATCTGACCGTCAACGGACAGAAGACTGACCAGCAGATGACGCTGCGCGCGCTCGAGCCGCAGGGTTCGGCGCCCACGAGCGCCTACATGAGCAAGTACCGCGGCGGCCTGCAGCCCGACGGCACGCTCTTCTACGAGCTGGCCATCAACACCCTGCTCTCCCCGGTGAACGAGCTCGTCGTGTACGACACGCCGGACGTCAACATGCGCTGGGACCGCGAGTTCAAGCTCTACAACATGGTCGGCAGCGACATCTACGGGGCCTCGGCGTACACCACCTACACCGCGACCCCCTACTACAACGTCACCAAGGGCACCACCGACCCCTCGACCGCCGAGGTGGGCGACTTCCAGATCTGGATGTACGACATCTACTTCCTCGCCGACCGCGAGGGGCAGGAGCAGACGAGGCAGGCCACCTACGAGGAGGTCTCGCACCCCATCACGCACCTCGACCCGCGCTACCCGGGCGAGCGCCGCGCGCTGCCCGAGGAGTACCAGACCTCGATCAGCCCCGTCTCCACCCCGCAGAACATCCTCGTCACCGTGCCGGCCGGCCAGCAGCTCACGGCTGAGCAGCAGAAGCTCATCGACGAGACGACGGCCGGAGGCAGCTCCGGGCTCTCCACGGCGGACAACGCGGGCGTCGTGGGCATGGGCTTCAAGATCGTCATCCAGAACCTTCCCAACAACGTGCAGGACGGGGTCGGAGGACGCTACCGGATCGCATACAGCATGAAGCCGGTACGCGACTCCAAGTTCGTGAACAACGAGAACAACCCGCTCTACTGGAACGCCGCCTCCTACTACATCCAGGAGATTCCCACCTGCACGAGCGAGGACGTGGCAGAAGGCAAGCAGTGCCCTCCCATCACCTTTGAGAAGAGCAAGGCCGCCGACTCCAACTCCCATACGGGCTCGTCCATCAACATCAAGACGGACATCCCCGACGGCAAGGTGACGGGCTCCACGAAGGGCAGCCGCGTGACGGTACGCTATCGCGTGAAGGGAACCGAGAACTACCTCGCCGACCCTGAGATCCTCACCGGAGCCGCCGGCGAGCCCTACGACGCGGAGGCGCTCAAGAAGCAGTTCGAGGGCTATGCGTTTGACTCCGCCTCTCCGGACTTTGCCCCCATGCACGGCACCTTTGCCAACGAACCGCAGATCGTGGTGCTCGAGTATGTGCCCATCACGTACGGGAGCCTCGTCGTCCGCCACGTCGACCACGACACGGGCGCGCCACTGACGGACGATGCCGCCTCACAGCACGCCGTGGGCGAGGGATACGAGACCCAGCCCGGCAGCTTCGACGGGTATGAGCTCGTGGTCACGCCGCAGAACGCGCGCGGATCGATCGTAGAGGGAACGACGACGGTCACCTACGAGTACGCAAAGAAGAAGCAGCCGGACACCAAGCCGACGCCCGACGGAGGAAAGGGCGGCGAGAAGAACGGCGGCACGCCGACCGGCAACACGGGTCAGGCCGTCAAGAAGCGCGGAAAGAAGCCGCTGCCCAACACCGGCGAACCCGCCGGGGCGGCCTTCGTGCTCGGAGCCTCCGGCACTGTCGTTGCGCTTCTCGGCGGCGCGCTTCGCAGGCGAGGCTGACGCGCGGACGTTCTTCTCGCCCCGGCTTCGGGCTCGCGGCGCCGACATCAAATCTGGCCGCGGTTTTTTGGCACTTTGCGGCCCTTCTGAACGCCCAAAAGTGCCAAAACGACGCGGACAGATTTGATGCGGAAGGGAGTACCAGCCGCCGCTGACCCGCAAACACCTGACACCCCCTTGCAAAGGGCGGCCGGTTCCCCGCCATCCGGAACCGGCCGCCCACTTCTTATGCCACCTGGCAAGGGAAATCCTATCAGCGGCTCAGCCTCCGTGCGACAACAAAGGCAGCGACGCCGAGCGCGAGAAGAACGAGAAGGACCGTGGGCGTGGTGGCATCCCCCGTGTCGGGAATGGGATGAGCGGCGGGGGCCGCGGCGGCCTGTCCGGAGGAAGTCGACGCGTGATCCGCCCCGCCGTCTGCAGACGGCGTGGGCTCGGAGTAGGCGTTGTGGAAGACGGGCGCGCCGCCGGTGCCGTACGACCACGTAGCAACGAGTGAGCCCCGGCTCACGTCATCCACAACGCTCACGTGGACGGTATAGACGCTATCGTCGTAGGTGACGCCCTTCTCGTCTCCGGGTACCTCGACGATCTGATAGTCATGCTCGCCCGGCTGGTCGTAGGCGATTCGGTCAAAAGTCACGCTACCGTCAGCCGCATTGGTCTGCGTGTCCAGGACCACGCCTCCCTCGCGGAGCTCAAACGTGAACTCGTCCGCCCGGAGCTCCCGACCGTCGAGGACCTTCGCGGCGCGCAGGACGATGCCCGTTGGGAGCGGAGCATACGCGTTCTCAAACGTCACGGTGACGGGGGTCTGACGAGAGTCGGCCTCGTTGGTATAGCTGGCCTCCGCTATGACGTCCCCGCCCTCGTCGCTCAGTCGCTCAGTCACGGAGATGACGGCACCGGAGCGCGTCACGGAGATGCCCAGGCGGTAGGAGGAGGCGTCGTAGGTATAGCCCGTCGGCACGGGGTCGGGCTCGAGCTCGCGCACCTCGTAGGCAAACGTCTTGCCCACGTCGTCGGCGCCGAACTCCGCGTCGGAGAGAAGGTCAACGGAAGAGGTTGCCACACCGTCCTCGTTGCGCGCGGCCGCCGGGAAGCTGACGTTCTTCTCGCCCGTCTCTGCGTCCACGCCGCCGAGCTTCTGCGCTGCCTCCGCAGCCGTCGCCGTATCGGACGTCACGGGAGTGAGCGCCGCCGAGAAGAACCCGTCCTGGATATCCGCACCCGTGAGCGTCTTGACCAGGCGCATCGCCGCGCGCGGCGCGGGGTCGGGGTCGGCAGCCAGGTTGAAGCGCATCTTGAGGTTGGAGGAGCCGCTGCCGCGCTCGAGATAGAAGAGCTTGACCGTGTGCTCGGTCTCGTCCGCGAAGGTGTCGCCCTGCCAGCTCGTGGCATCCTCGCACCCTGCGGCGCGGAAGCACTCCCGGAGCGTATCGGTGCTTGAGTTGTTATAGCGCGGCTCCCCCTGCTGCCACGTGCCGTCCCCGTTTCTGTCTTCGAAGACGTTGACAGAGCCCGTCTGAAGGCTGATCTGAATGGAGCGTGCGCCGTGAATGCCGCCCATGTCAGCCACGAGAACACCATCGATGAAGACCCACACGTCGTCGTCTCCGGTGAGCTCGTAGGTGATGGGCTTGCCGCCGACCGTCCCACCCTCGCGCTGATAGACCTCGGAGGTGACCTTCATGCCGAACCAGTGGTTGAGCGAGGGTGACGGGTTTGTCTCCGTGCTGAGGTTCGTCGTGGTGGGCGTCACGTCCTTCTGCACCAGAGAGCCGTCGGCGACGTCAAACACCGTCTCGGCACGGTCGAATGGGAAGAACTGCCCGTCGTGGTTGGACGAGAGCAGCTTTGACGCTTTGACGCCCCACGTGTCATAGACGCGGAACGTTCCGGAGAGCGGATCGAACGATGCGAACTCCTTCTGGGAGTCAAAGTGGTAATACCCGTCGCCATCTAGCTGGAAGAGGCCCGTCGCGTTGGGATAGACCGCCTTTCCCGGCTGGCCGCTCGACTCGTCGCTTCCGTCGAACAGGTACGCGAGGGACTCCCCGCCATACTGCTCGGAAAGACGAGGGTAGCCGTTCTCGTCCAGGGTCCTCTGGACGATTCCGAGATACGGCCTGCCGGCATGCCACTCGTTGATGCCGCTCTCCCCTCTCGTGGAGTACATGAAGAGGAGCTTATGGCCGATGTTGATGCCCTGCTCCTTTGCTTATGTGTGATAAAGAAGTAATAGAAGTGTAAAAAATTTTGCCGTTCCTATCCGGCACTTGGCCATTGTGTCGGATAGGTCGGGCGTTAGGCTTCGGGCAAGTCAATCTTGCCGACAAAGCTGTAATAAATCTCAATGTCCTGCCTGCGGGTGCCGTTCTCGTCATAGCTACACTCATGCACGACGATTTTCTCAATCATTTCCCGCAAGAGGGTGGGGGTAAGTTCCTCAAAGGCAAGGTGCTTTCGGACGATACCCATAAACTTTTCCGCGTTGACGGTGGCGGCCTGCGACTTGTCCAGTTCGGCCTGCAAAGCGGCGGCGCGGTCTTTCAGTTCCCGCTGTTCCTGCTCATAGTCTGCCGACAGTTCCATGAAACGCTCGTCGCTGATTTTGCCGTTCACATTGTCCTCATACAGCCGCTTGATAATGCGGCTCACTTCGGCAATGCGCTCCTGCGCCTGTTCAAGCTGCTTGGTGGCTGCGGCGGTCTTTCTCTTGCCGCCGATCTCGTTCTGCTGGATAAGCAGCTTCACAAAGCGGCTCTCGTGCTTGGCGGCGTATTCGGTCACTTGCCGGAGATTGGAGAGGACACCGGCGGTCAACAGGTCGGTGCGGATAAAGTGCGCCGTACAGTCGCGGGTGCGCTTCTTGTAGCTGCCGCAGATGTAACAGTCCTGCTTGCGGTTCTTGTTCTGATACCGCTGCTGGTACATCACATGACCGCAGTCGGCGCAGAACAGCATACCGGAGAACAGCCCCACTTCATCATAGCGGTTCGGGCGTTTGCGCTGCTTGCGTAACTCCTGCACGCGCTCCCATGTTTCCCGGTCTATGATAGGCTCATGGTGGTTCTCAAAAATGGCCTGCTTCTCTACGGGGTTCTCTACACTGTGCTTGACCTTGTAAGAGGGCTTCTCCGTCTTGAAGTTTACCAGACAGCCGGTGTACTCCCGGTTTTCGAGGATATGAACAACGGTGTTCGTCGCCCATTTGCACTCATAGCCGGGGTGGTAGCGGCGGGTGCTGCCCGTCCTGCGGTATTCCAGCGTTCCCGGCGTAGGGATTTGCTGCTCCGTAAGCATACGGGCAATCTTGGTCGGGCCATTCCCGGCAAGGCAAAGCTGGTATATCTGCTGGACAACCGGCGCGGTTTCCTCGTCAACGAGATAGTTCTCGTCCTCGTCCATGAGATAGCCATAGACCGGCTTGCTGGTAACGGGCTTGCCGCTCATGCCTTTTGCTCGTTTTACTGCTTTGATTTTCTTGCTCGTATCTCTCACCAGCCATTCGTTGAACAGATTTCGCAGAGGGGTAAAATCGTTGTCCATGCCGCCGTTTGCGCTGTCCACATTGTCGTTGACAGCGATAAAACGCACTCCCTTTTGAGCTTTTTCAGACTTACTGCTTTCGCTGGCCGCTGGTGGGCGGCTGATATTCAGTTTTGAAAGTTCGGGTCAGGGTGCCCCGAAGATAAAAAAACAACAGTATTCAATTTATTAAATAATTTCCTGTCGATTCCCTTTAATCAATACAGTTTGACCGTCAGCCAATTCAATCAAATCGTTCTTCGATATATCTCCAAAAGGGCTCTCTTTTTCAGCGTGTGGTATCAACGGATTTGCTAAATATCCTAATCCATCGGAAAAATTTCCGGCAGCAATCATACTACCTGCGCTAATTCCCAGATACACCAATCCATTCTCTATTGCTTGCTTTAGGGGCTTCGAAAATCCTGTTCTGTTTATTTCGCTAAGAAGCGTATGGGCATTTCCTCCACAAAAAGCAATCATGTCATATTGAGTGAGTTCTTGAACACTCATTAAGCGAAACGGTACAGGTATGTCACTAATATAACTTGAATATGTTCTTTTATATCCATCGGAAAGTAAAAACGCAAGATTATATATAAGAATATTATTCATAGGTATTCCCATATTCATAAGGCGCTCCATACATACAATGATTCCTTCTCGCGCACCATCATTTCCAACTGCGGCGGATGGAACCAAAATCGCTTTTGTGTTAATCGGTTCTTTTCCGATACATTTCCAAAATAATACCATAGTCTTTTCGTTTAAGCCACTTGAAGTTAAGAACAGGGTTCTCATAAACTTAGTCCTCTTTTAATTTTTCAAATTTCTGATTCTATGTAAGATGATAAAACATCAATTCATACCGAAATAATCCCATAATGTTAGTTATTTTGTTTTTTTTCAATACAGCTTACCATTATTATCACTATTCCGCGAGTATTAGATGACCTTAAATTCAATCTCTCCTTCTTGTATCTAACAAATATATTCTACTACCCCTGTTGTTTTTACTTTCTAATATACTTTTATGGTTAACTCATTGAAATCTACTATCAACAAAATCCAGCATTAAATTCTCTTCTCAGATTTTCGCACTACCATGCACATTTTTATAGAAATTATCAATACTATCTATTTTTTGTACCATTAGAAGTATCAATCCTTGTTCTACATTTCTTATTGCTACTAGACTTTCGTAAAGATGTTCTGTTTTGCTTTTTCAATTTTTTATTCATTTTTTGAAGTTTTTTATATGCATCTTGAAACTTTTTTTTCTTTTCATCTGTCAATCCAATTTTGGAGTAATAATAAATATTCATCCACTGCTCGGCCGTGATTAACGTATATGAATTTGAAAGACTAATTCTATTGGCTTTTCCCAATCTTTTGATTTGCTCATTAGAAAATAAAATAGAAAGTCTCTCTTTAGCAGTCTCTCCTTTAATATTAGTGTAAAAAAAAGCCACTAAATCTTTATAATTTTGAAGATCATCACCACTCAATCTATCATCCCATAACTGCATATGAAGCATAACTGTATCAACATTAGGCGAAGGAAAAAAATCGCTCCTTTTAAAACTATGTGTAATTTCTACCTTATATTGTGCCTTTATTATAGCAGCACGAAAACCTTCATATTTTTGTAATGGAATACCGCAATTCTTTTTAGCTGCCTCTCTTTGAATTATGATATTTATATCTGATGGTGGATTTACATCGTCTGTTAATTTCCTAATAATATCCGCTGTTATCTGAAAAGGAATATTGGAGAATATTTTATATCTGCGATTTAAAGGCAACTTATATTTTAAAAAATCACCAAATATATATGTAACATTATCATGACTGTGATATCTTACTAAATTATTATATAATTCTTGATCATATTCAACTGCAACAACCTCTCCAGCATGCTGAGAAAGTACATCTGTTATTATCCCTTTTCCAGGACCAATTTCAATAACATAATCTGTTACATCAATATTTGACTTGCTTATTAAACGTTCTACCAACTTTTTATTAACCAAAAAATTTTGTGAATATCCAAGATTTTTCATCTAATCGCACCTCATTCTCTATTTATTTTCATAACTATATACGAGTAAGCCCTAACGTTGCATAAAAAACAGCCCCTGTAAAACGATATATAAGTAAAGTGCGCCAATAACCTATTCTTTCAAACACGATGAATGACCATTGTAATTTCTTAAAAAATGTACAATTACTTTAAAATATTATATATCTGATCTCCTTGTATTTCCATGCCCGTCCCTCCTAAAGGTTGTTTTTACTCATTATAACTTCAAAATGGGGTTTTAACAAGCAACTCGCTGTTGCTGCGGAATAGTGGGCTGCTGTCTATCAATTCTTATGTGTTACTTTATGGCACATGAGCATTGAACCCAGGCTGGTTGTAGTAGGCATAGTCAACCGCATGTTGGTCCTGAAGCCAGTAATCGAACATGTCGACGCGCGTGGTGCGCGGCGCGCTCGTCTGCACCACGTGGTCCTCGACGCTCTCGGCGCGCGCCCGCTGTGGTGCAGCAACCATGGCGACGCAGGCCATTGCCAGCATCAGCACGAAGGCGCACAGCCGGACTGACCCTCCCGCCCTCTTCTTCCTATACATGACGCTCCTTTTCTCAGCTCGTCGGCCTAACCGCCTTGCTCTGTCCTCCCCATAATTGTTACTGATTTAGTAGCAATTATGGGGAGAAGTTCGCACATTTAAGACCATGCTAGACAACCCAAAGATGTAAAGAAATCCCTTTACAACGACGCTGCGTCATGTGGTAAAGAGACGATTTTAATTTACTAATTGATTCTATAGTGTCGCCGCACACAGGAGGGGACGCGCCTTGTGGGGCACGTCCCCTCCTTCTGAAGGTGATACATCAATGATGCGGAACGCTACTCCTCGTCTACGACCGCGTCCTCGAGGCGGCGGGAGATGGCATCGCACAGCAGGGCGCCCACGACGGTCTTGGCATCCTCGATTCGCCCGTCGAGGACGGCATCCACGAGCTCACCCACCTCGACGAGGTCGACGTTGATGAACTCGTCGGCGTCCGGGCTGGACTTGGAGAAGCTGAGGCCCGTCGCCATGTAAATGTGGATGAGCTCGTCGGTGAAGCCGTCCGAGGTGGCGATGGTGGTGAGGTAGGCGATCTTCTCGGCGATCATGCCGGTCTCCTCGAGAAGCTCGCGGCTCGCGCACTCGAGCGGATCCTCGCCGGGGTCGAGCTTGCCGGCGGGAATCTCCACCGTCACGCGACCGAGGGCGGTGCGGTACTGGCGCACGAGGCAGATGCGCCCCTCGTCGGTGAGCGCGACGATGGCGACGGCGCCGGGATGGCGCACCACGTCTCGGATGGCGGTGCGGCCGTCGGGAAGCTGGACCTGCAGACGGTCGACGTTGAAGATGCGGCCGGTCCACACCACGTCCTCGGTGAGGGGACGCTCGGCAAGGCCCGCGTCGCGCGGGTCATCGTCCCCGAGCACGAGGTCGCGCTCCTCAGGCGCGCCGGAGAGATGGTCCTGAAGTGTACGGTCGCCGTCATACGTGAACGCGGCGACGGAGTCCTTGATGCCGTCGAGCGCGGAGCTGACGTCCTCCTGCGCTGCAGCCTCGTCGATGTCTGCCATGAAAACCTCCTCGGCAAGTAACGGGGCCGGGTGGCCCGACCTCCTTACTCTACGTCATGCGAGGTCATCGCGGCAGCGGCATCCGGTTCCATCAGCATTGCGCCATATCTGGCGAGAAGACCGTCGCGCAGGCGCTTTTCAAACTTTCTCATACAGGACCCTCCCGTCGCGCGCTATCTCCCGTCGAAGCTCCTCCGACACCTCTCCGTCGAGATTCACCACGTCGACCCTGAGGAGTGACCAGAGGTTTTCCTGCAGGTCATCCCAAAGCCCGGCAAAGTCGGAGCATCCCTCAACCGCAATGTCTATATCGCTCTTTGGCAGTTCGGTGCCCCTGGCGCGAGATCCGAAGAGCGTCACCCGAGCGGCCTCGTGGCGAGCGGCCATATCGGCAATCTGCGCGTACACCTCTTCGATGGGGACCACCGGCGCGCCACCTCCACCAGCTCATCAAGACCGATCATTGCATCGATGGTACACGCCCTTCGCGTGAGCCGCAAAAGACGAGAAGAACGTGAATGGCGACGATGAGATCGCCTCAGGCGAGGCTCATAAGTTCATCTCTGTGTTCGCGCAGGTAATCGCGCATGTAGGGTATAGAGAACGCGGCCTTGCCATAGCCGACCTGCTCGATGAGGGCGGCGTCAAGCAGGCGACGGCGATACGACCCCACATCCCGTGCGGCAAGCCCCATCCGATCGGCCACCTCACCGCTGGAGACGACATCCCCTTCGCATTCTGCCATGGCAACGAGATACTCAAGCTGCCTTGGGGAAAGTCGACGCAGAGCAGGCTCTATCACCATTCCGTCGAGGTTTCTCCGCGCCAGAGAAATCCCCCTCCGGGCATCCTCGGTACCAATCTCATCGGATTTTCTCCTAGCGGCAGACTGCCATGCGTAATACCCAACGAGCTGGACCATAAAGGGATATCCAGATGCCGCGTCGGCAAGCAGCGTAGGCACCCCCGAAGCGGCCGATGAGCCGCCAAGACGAATCGTCTCCGCGAGCGACTCCTCGACCTCGGCATCGTTGAGTCTCGTCAGCTCAACATGTCGTGCCCTCTGAAGAAACGTGAGTGTGTCGACACCAACCACTCCATCAACTGCGGTGGGGAGTCCCGCAAAGGCAAATGCCACATTCGCTCCTTTGCGGATGAGCAACTGTATCTCGTTTCCCAGCTCTCGTAGTTCGTCAATTGGAGCGTCCTGAATCTCGTCAAGCGTGACGAGAAGGCCGGACCGTTTCGAAGCTGTGAGCATGGCCTCGCCGAGCTGCGTCGCGGGACGGGCAACCTCCGCCGACCCGAGGCCCATCCCCAGAATCGAAGGAGAGAAGGTCAGGGAGCTTATCTCCCCTCGTCCTGTAAGCGCGTGGAGAATCCTGTCGCAGAAGCCTGCGTTCGAAGCAACATCGACCACCACGAAGCCATTCGCTCGGGCAATGTCCCCAAGGGCGTTGAGAAGGACGGTCTTGCCTACGCCGCGGACTCCCGAGATGCGCATCAGGCGGTCCGGGGCGCCCACCCCATTCGCAAGCGCCTCGGAAAAGTCATCGAGAATCATGTCCCTGCCGATGAGCTCAGGCGGGTTCATACCAGCCGTCGGCTTGAATGGGTTTGTTCTTCTCGGCATTTCTTCCCCCTGCATCCGCCCCCCTTACGAGGTGGCAAAGGTTAGCAAGATTAGCAAAGGTTAGCAAGATTAGCAAAGGTTAGCAAGATTAGCAAAGCCGAGAAAAGACGAGGGGACGGAGGCGTGAAAGCTCCTCCGTCCCCTCGTCACGTTTACTTGATGGCGCGCAGCCCGATGTCGGTGCGGAAGGTCTTGCCCTCGAAGTCGATGAGGTCGCAGGCGGCATAGGCGGTCGCGCGGGCCTCCTCGAAGGTGGGGGCTACGGCCGTAACGTCGAGGACGCGGCCGCCGGAGGTGACGATCTGCCCGTCCTTCTCGGCGGTGCCGGCGTGGTAGACGGTGACGCCCTCCATCTCCTCGGCCTTCTCGATGCCGGTGATGACCTTGCCCTTCTCGTAGCTGCCGGGATAGCCGGCCGAGGTGAGGACCACCGAGACGGCCCAGTCGTCGTCCCAGGAGACCATGTCCTCGGTCAGGTCGCCGCTGTCGCAGGCCAAAAAGACGCTCACGAGGTCAGCCTTCATACGCGGCAGCACGACCTGCGTCTCGGGGTCGCCGAAGCGGGCGTTGAACTCCAGGACCTTGGGGCCGTCCTCGGTGAGCATGAAGCCGCCGTAGAGGCAGCCGGAGTAGGTGATGCCCTCGCGTGCGAGCTCGGCCACGACCTTCTTCTCTATCTCGACCATCGTGGCCAGCTCGTCGGCGGAGACGAGGTGCTCGGGAACGGGCGAGTAGACGCCCATGCCGCCGGTGTTGGGGCCCTTGTCCCCGTCGAGGGCGCGCTTGTGGTCCTGCGAGGTGGCGAGCGGCACCACGGTCGTACCGTCCGTGAGCGCCAGCAGCGAGCACTCCGGCCCCTCGAGGGTCTCCTCAACAACGACGGTGGCTCCGGCGTCGCCGAACGCGCCCGAGAAGCACTCGTGCACGCCCTCGAGCGCCTCCTCGGTGGTCTTGGCCACGATCACGCCCTTGCCTGCGGCGAGGCCGTCCGCCTTCACCACCACGGGGCCTCCGACCTGACGCACGTACGCGGCGGCCGTCTCCTCGTCGGTGAAGCTGCGATAGGCGGCGGTGGGGACCCCGGCGCGGGCCATGACCTGCTTGGCAAACTTCTTGGAGCCCTCCATCTGGGCCGCGGCGCCGTTGGGGCCAAAACACGGGATGCCGGCGGAGCGCACGGCGTCGGCAACGCCCGCCACGAGCGGCGCCTCGGGACCGATGACCACGAGGCCGATTCCTCGCTGGCTGGCCCACTGGGCAACGTCGACGGGAGAGTTGATGTCCAGGTCCTCGACGGGGGTTGCCATGGCGTTCATGCCGCCGTTGCCGGGGGCAACGTAGAGCTTGCCCGCACGCGGCGACTCGGCGAGCTTGGCGAGAAGTGCGTGCTCGCGGCCGCCGGACCCAAGAAGCAGGATGTCGATCTTCTGGCTGTTCATGAGGATGCCTCCTTTTTCGGGCAGTTCCCTGACGGCCGCCGGATGCCTTACGGGTGGCGCTCCGGCTGCTCCAGGCCGTCTCCTGCAGATGAGTTGTCCCTGGGGTCACGCCAGTAGTGAGCGGCGGGAGCAAAGGCGACGCCCACCGAGCCGCGGCCTACGACGTGTTCCACGCCCTCCGTCATGAGGAGCGTGCCCAGGCACTCGGAGTCGAACTCGTTGGTGTCGAGCGGCTTCATGAGCGCGCGCAGGGCACGCTCGTCTCCCGCCTCCACGCACGCGTAGACGAGCGGCCCCTCGGCGGTGGCCACCGCGCTCATGGCGTGCGCGAGGCGACCGGTGAGGTCGGAGAGGTCCGCCGAGCGGGCGAGCTGGGTGAGATCGCCGCGCGAGAGCAGGTAGAGAGCACGCTCTCCGGAAAGGCGGACCCTGATGGAGGAGGTGGCCCGCCTGATGAGCGCGCCTCCCCTGCGGTGGGCGCGGCGCTCCGGAAAGCGCGGCGCACGAGAGGGGATCACGAGCAGTCGGACCTGCTCGGCGAGCTCTCGCGCCGCAGTGGTCGCCTCCTCGAAGGAGGCCCCGTCCTCGCGGAAGCACGCGAGCCTGAAGACCACCATGCCCGTCGCGGCGCTGGCCGCGGCCGACTCGATGACGCGCACCTCGGCAACGTCCACGCAAGACGCGGCGGCCCTGCATGCGCAGACGACCTCCGAGGAGAAGGCCGACGAGGAGTGGACGGCGGCGATCTGCGTCACGCCGCTCATTGCAAGCGCGCGGTACGCGTTGGCATAGCGCGCCGTCAGCTCCTCGTCATCGGGCATCTCGGCACAGCTGTCCATGATGACGGCCCCGATGCGCTCGAGATAGTGCGTGGGGAGGTCACACCCGACATCACAGACGATGGCGAAGCTCTTCTCGGACACGTCGCTTGTGCCGTAACGCTAGTGCCAGTAGCGGTCGATGGTCTGCTCGCGGTCCGGGCCCACCGTGATGATGGAGACGCGGACGCCGGCAAGCTGCTCGAGGAAGTCGATGTAGTCCTTGGCCTCGCGCGGGAGCTGGTAGAAGTTGCGGATGCCGGAGATGTCGCACTTCCAGCCGGGAAGGGTCTCGTAGACCGGCTTGGCGTGATAGAAGACGCTCTGGTGCTCAGGCACGGTGTGGTACTCCACGCCGTCGCACTCGTAGGCCACGCAGACCTTGATCTCGTCGAGGCAGCCGAGGACGTCGAGCTTGGTGATGGCGAGGTCCGTGAGGCCGTTGACGCGGGCGGCGTAGTTGACCACGACGGCGTCATACCAGCCGCAGCGACGCTTGCGCCCGGTGGTCACGCCGTACTCGTGGCCGACCTCGCCGAGCTTGTCGCCGATCTCGTCGAAGAGCTCCGTGGGGAACGGGCCCGAGCCCACGCGCGTGAGGTAGGCCTTGGCCACGCCGAGGACGCGGTCGATGTTGGTGGGGCCGACGCCCGAGCCGGTGACGGCGCCGCCGGCGGTGCAGTTGGAGCTGGTGACGAAGGGGTAGGTGCCGTGGTCGATGTCCAGCATCGTGGCCTGGGCTCCCTCGAAGAGGATGTTCTTGCCGCCCTCCAGCTGCTCGTTGAGGAAGAGGCTGCTCTCCACGATGTAGGGGCGGATGCGCTCGGCGTAGGGGAGGTAGGTCTCGCAGATCTGCTCGACGGTGTAGGTGGGCAGCTCGTAGACCTTCTCGAGGATGGGGTTGGTGTAGGCGAGCGCGCTCTCGAGCTTCTCGCGGAAGATCTTCTCGTCCAGCATGTCCTGGATGCGCAGGCCGGTGCGGTTCATCTTGTCCATGTAGCAGGGACCGACGCCGCGCTTGGTGGTGCCGATGAGGTTCTTGCCGAGCTTCTTCTCGTGCGCGCCGTCGAGGTCCTTGTGATAGGGCATGACGATGTGCGCGTTGCCGGAGATCTTGAGGCGCTCGGCGGAGATGCCCTGCTCGGCGAGCATGTCAATCTCGGAGAGGAGAATCTCGGGGTCGACGATGCACCCGTTGCCGATCACGGGGTAGGTGCCCTCGTACATGACGCCGGAGGGAACCTGGTGCAGGGCCAGCTTCTTTCCGTTTGCGATGACGGTGTGACCGGCGTTGGCGCCGCCGGCGTAGCGGCAGACCACGTCAAAGTCGCCGGAGATGAGATCGGTGACCTTGCCCTTGCCCTCGTCGCCCCACTGAGTTCCCACGAGCACTGATGCCGACATGAGTGTCCCTCTCGTCGCGATTCACATACGAATCTACATTATATGCCACTGGCGTCAGGTTTATTTGGCTCGCGCCGCGGCCGTGCGCAGGGGACAGGCGTGCAAAGGGGACAGGCACTTTCGCACGGATGTACCCGTGCGAAAGTGCCTGTCCCCTTTGCACGCCTGTCCCCTGCGCACGGCCGCGGCGCGAGCCAAATAAACCTGACGCCAGTGGCACGCTAGTCGTGGAAGGTGTCGACCTCGACGAACTTGGTGGAGCCGGGCAGGAACGTGAGCGGTATGTCCGAGAGCGCGCCGGAGCGGTTCTTGGCGATGATGAAGGTGGTCTCGTTCATGGCAGGACGATCCTCGCGGGCGGCCTCGTCTTCGTTCATCGAGCGGTCGAGGAGGGCGACCACGTCGGCGTCCTGCTCGATGGAGCCGGACTCGCGCAGGTCGGAGAGCTGCGGGCGCTTGCCGGTTCGGTTCTCGACGGTACGGTTGAGCTGCGAGAGCGCTACGACGGGCACGCCGAGGTCCTTGGCCATGATCTTGATGCCACGGCTCATCTCAGAGACCTCGGTGGCACGGCTGTCCGCGCGGTGGCCGCCCGAGGGCGGGGAGATGAGCTGCAGATAGTCGATGATCACCAGCCCGAGCGGCTTTCCGCGGAGGATGCGGCGCGCCTTGGCGCGAATCTCGGTCACCGTGGTTCCGGGCGTGTCGTCAATCATGATGTCGAGCTGGGAGAGGTCGTTGGTCGCCTGGAGGATCTGGGGCCACTGCTCGTTTCTGATCCGAGCGGAGCGAATCTCCTGCAGTCCCACGCGCGCGTTGGCTGCGAGAAGGCGCTGCGCGATCTCGACCTTGGACATCTCGAGTGAGAACATGGCGACGCTCGCACCATTGAACGCAGCGTTGGTCATGAGGTTCAGTGCGAACGATGTCTTTCCCACGCCCGGGCGTGCGCCGATGACGATCATCTGGCCGGGACGCAGACCGAGCAGGCACTCGTCGATGCGCGGGAACCCCGTGAGGACGCCGAGCGGCTTGTCGTGGTTGGCGGCGTTCTGTCCGAGCTCCTCGTAGAGGTCGGCCATGATCTCCTCGAGGGACTGCTCGTTCTTGTGCACGTCGCGGTTGGTGACGTCGAGCAGCATCTTCTCGGCGCGGTCGACGACCTCCTTGGTGTCCTCGGGGGCGTCGTAGGCGAGCGCCGTGATCTGCGCCGAGGCGCTGATCATCTTGCGCAGCGTGGTGTCGCGATGGAGCATCTCGACGTGTCGCCGCCATCCGACGAGCGCGAGCGAGTTGTTGCCAAGACCCAGGAGAAAGCTTCTGCCGCCCACGCGCTCGAGCTCGCCGGAGCTCTTGAGGTAGTCGGCGAGGGAGATGGTGTCGATGGGCATGTTCTTGTCGAACATCTCGCGCATGGCCGTGAACACCGTGCGGTTGGAGGGGAAGTAGAAGTCGTCCGGGTCGAGCTCGATCAGGCACTCCTGGAGCGCCTCGGAGGAGACCATCATGGCCGAGAGGACCGACGCCTCGGCCTCGGGGTCCTGCGGCATGACGGCATCCTGGCTTGCTCTCATGCGCGTGGGGTTGACGTCGTACTCGCTCTGGGCCACAGGTCCTCCTCGTGTGACGGTTCCGGGGTCCCATTATCTCATTCCCGCGCGGGCCGGGAGCAGGGTGTGCAAAGAGATTGACCGCGACGCGGTAGAAAGACACTCTTCGTCCGCTGTCAAGGGGTCATTTTTCCTCTCGGGACCCCTTGGGGGCGTATGTCGAGAAGAGAGGGCACCTGAACGGGCCTTTCTTCCTTTTCGACGTTTTCAACAAATTTCTTTCCTGCGTAAACGACGAGTTTTCAACAAGATTCTCTGCCTTTAGAGAAACCCTAAACAGCTGTTCGGCTGCTCTGACGTCTGGTTTTCACATCCCCATACCAGTGAAAAACCGCAGGTAGAATACCTATCAGATGATGATTGATATAAAAGCGCCCCGGAGTCGCAGTGACGTCCGGGGCGCTTCCTTACACTTTTCTGACCTGCGGATATTGTAGAAATCCCCAGTTCAGAAGTGAGCGTCGAAAAGTTATTACTCCTCGACCTCGGTGGTCTCGACCTCGGCGACCTCAACGGTCTCCTCAGCCTCGGCCGCCGGCTCCTCCTCGGTCACGCCGACGAGGACGTTGACCGTCGCGGTGATCTCGCGGTAGAGGTTGACCTCGACGGCGTGCTTGCCGGAGGTCTTGATGTTGTTCCCGCGGCCGACGCGCTTGCGGTCGACCTCGATGCCGAGCTGGGCCTGGATGGCGTCGGCGATCTGGGACGGGGTGACGGAGCCGAAGAGCTGGCCCTCGTCGCCGATCTTGGCGTCGACGGTCACCGACTTGCCATCGAGAGCGGCCTTGGTGGCCTCGGCAGAGGCGATACGCTCGGCCTCGCGCTTCTCGATGTTGTGACGGCGCTCCTCAAGCTGCTTGATGTTGCCCGGGGTGGCAGGCTGGGCGATCTTGTTGGGGAACAGGTAGTTCTCCGCAAAGCCCTGAGCGACGTCGACGATGTCGCCCTCGCCGCCCTTGCCCCGAAGCTCACCCAAGAGGATGACTTTCATGGGATACTCCTTCGGTCAGCCGGTCTGACCCGGCTTCTTGTCCTGCGCTGCCGTGTCGTCAGGGACCACGCCACGCTGGAGGTGGCGGAAGTTGGCCCAGACGTCGACGACGCCGACAACGGTCAAAACAACGAACTGCACTTCAAGATAGAGCGCGGCCGCCCAGACGAGGAACCTCGCAAACGCGCCGAGGTCCCGCCCCCTCAGGAGCCAGGCGACAACGGCGGCCCCCTGCACCGCAAACGCGATCCTCAGAGCCATGGCCAGGTTGGCCGAGACCACGAGGACGAGCTGCGGGACCGTGGGCACCGTCAGCGCAACCGCCAGCCCGGCGACCGCCACGACGAGCGCCGCGACGATCCAGAGAGGCAGGTCGTATCCGGCGAGGCCCTCCCAGGACCGCTCGGGCGCGACTCGCCTGAGCGCAAGGTGCGTGCCTGCGAGCGCCGCCAGGAACTCCCCGGCCGACACGACCACGTAGGCCGTCGGCCAAAGGACCCCCGCGACCGCGGAAACGGCCTGGACCTGCGCGGAGCTCGTTGGTGACGCCTCGGTGAAGGCGTCCCGGTAGAACTCGATCAGCTCCGCCATGGTCTGGGAGAGCGTGGTGCCGTTCATCAGCGCGAACGCTGAATCTGCCCCGATATGGGCCGCAAACAGCGCGGCCACGACGAGGCATCCGGCACCCGGGGTGAGACGACCCCTGAGGCAGACGAGCGCGACGATGAGCCCGGCGAGACACGCGATGACGGACCCGACGCCCTGAGCGAGCCCGACGGGAAGGCCCAAGGCGAGCGCCGACGCGAGCGAGATGCCCGTGCCGAGCGCCGTCAGTCGCATGCCCCCTCGTGCGTGGGCCACACACAGCCCGTACCCCACGAGGATGGGCGCGGCGAGCGACATCGTGGAGGATGCCACCGCGCCGCCGACGGCACAGGTCAGAAGGACGAGAGGGAGGGGCACCGAGTCTCGGCTGCCCTTCTCGTCATTCTGCGAGCCAAAGGGGACGATGCCGCCCCCAGACCGCATGGGACCCGCAGACGGGGCCTCTCCCGCGCCGTCGTGCGTGGGCGGAACACCGTTATCGGGCCATGCACTCATCGTGCGCGCGCTCTTCTCACGTGCGAGCGGCGCTAGCCGCGGTTACGGCCGCCGCGGCTGGAAACCACGGGGACGGTGTAGGGGAGAAGCGCCATCTCGCGGGCGCGCTTGATCGCCAGCGCGATGTCGTGCTGATGCTGCGTGCAGGCGCCAGTGACGCGGCGCGGCTTGATCTTGCCGCGGTCGGTCATGTACTTGCGGAGGAGCTGCACATCCTTGTAGTCGATGTACTCGGTCTCCTCCTTGCAGAACTGGCAGTACTTGCGACGCGGCTGGCGCTGAAAATCCTGCTTCTGCTGAGCCATGTCTAGTTGCCTTTCTGTTGGCGACTCGAGGCCGCCGGGTGATTAGAACGGGATGTCCTCGTCGTAGACGTCGGTCTCCGGCGGGGTCTGGACGGGCGCCTGCTGCATCTGCGGCTGGGGCGCGTAGCCGCCCTGCGGGGCGGCGGGCACCGGCGCGGAGGCAACGGGCGCGGCGTATGCGGGGGCCTGCTGGAAGGCGGGGGCGCCGGCGTTCTGCTGGTAGCCACCACCCTGCTGGTTCCTCGAGCTCAGAAACTCGACCTCGTCGACGACGACCTCGAGCTTGCTGCGACGCTGACCGTCCTTGGTCTCCCAGGAGCTGTAACGAAGCTTGCCCTCGACGGCAACCTTCGTGCCCTTGGAGAGGAAGCGGGAGAGCGGTTCGGCACGGGCGCCGAAGACCACGCAGTCGACGAAGTTGGGGTAGTCCTCCCACTCGCCGGTCTGCTGGTTGCGGCGACGGTCGTTAACGGCGACGCCGAAGGAAAGAATCTGCGAGCCGCTGGCCGTAGCCCTGAGCTCGGGGTCCCTCGTGAGGTTGCCCGAGATGTTGACTCTGTTGATGCTCATGGTCTCACTTCCTCCCACCTGCGGGCATCATGCCCGCGCTTCCATGCCTAGTCCTTGTCGACGCGGCGCACGACCATGTGGCGCTTGACAGCGTCGTTGATGCGCAGAACTCGGTCGAGCTCGGCGATGTGCTCGGGATCAGCGTGGAAGTTGATGAGGGTGTAGTCACCCTCGGTGAGATCGTCGACCTCAAAGGCGAGCTTGCGCTTGCCCCAGTCCTCGACGCTGTCGACCTTGCCAGTCTCGCCGAGAGCAACCTCGATGCGCTTCATGACGCCGGCGCGGGTCTCCTCGTTGCACGTGGGGTCGACAAAGTAGAGCAGTTCATAAGCCTTCATTCGATTCACCTCCTCTGGGCTAGTGGCCCCGGGACATGAAGGCTCGCCCGGGGCAGGAAAGGTTCGGCGAAGCATCATACCACAGAAGGTTCTTCTCGCTGTATCCCCTCCACAACATCCCTGCATATAGCGTACTGACGCGCACGTACCGAAAGGTGTCACGGTGCATACGCCCCGCTGACGCACGCTCCATAAAAGACACGCTCACCGGGGCCGTGGCCTTCGGTGAGCGTTTGTTTGGGCCTCGCGGTAATCACAGCATCTCCACGAGGCCCGAGATGGCTATGAAAGAGGGGCCTACTTGGGGTCCTCCGCATCGAACGGCGTCACGTCTTCCTCATGGCTCTCGGTCGAGGGTACCTCCGCCGGTTTCTGCGGCTCAGAGGGGGCCGGCGCGGGGCTCGGAGCGGCCTGCGGCTCTACGGGAGACGCCGCGCCGACGGGCTGCTGCGGGACGTCATACTGCCAGCTTCCCGGCTGCGGCGCGACGTCACGCGGGTCGCTCACGAACGGCGGGAGAGGGTCCTCGTCCCTGCCCCAGGCCGCGACGTTGAACTGGCGCATCCACAGCGCGACGGCGTTCACGCACACGAGGGAGAGAATGGTGCCGATGAAGCTGCACACGAGGATGAGCACGATGAGGGTCGGGCCGATCGAAGAGAGCATGGAGAAGACGGCCTGAATCGCAATGCGGGCCTGCATGCCACTTGAGAGCACCGAGGAGTACTCGAGGTACTCGATCATGGTAATGAGGTTGGGGATGATGCCGAACAGCGCGGGGAGAAGGACGATGGTCGTGATGACGCCCAGAAGCATCCCTCCGAGAATCTCGATGCCCACGATGCGCGCAAGGCCGACGGGGTCGTGGGAGATCATCTTCCAGATGGTCGGGACCCGCAGGCCGGGCACGATCTTCTGGTAGATGGTGGCACGCATGGACGCGACGACGGCAATGACGGCAAAGCAGGCGCTCACGAGGGCCCACACGAGCTCGAGCAGGTCACCGATCACGGGAACCTGCAGCAGGATGCCCGAGACGATGGAGAATCCCGCGTACCACACGAAGCACACGACGAACACGCGCCAGCCGCTCGAGATGCACTCGCCGATGCGCACGCCCCTCTGCTTGGGAGCGGCATTGACACCCCATGCGGTGAGCCGCGCCCACTCATAGATGTAGCCCGCGACGCCGAGGATGCCGGCGATGGGGACGAGCAGGGCGACCGTCATGAGAAGAACCGGCTTGACCCACCCGCGGTCCCTCGTAAGAAGAGCCCAGGACCGCGCGAAGTAGCGGTCACGCCTGAAGCCCGCAAGCCCGGATTCGTCAACCATGGTTCCCCTTTCACCGTGTGGTGGAGTCGTTCGCATGTTCCCTGTAGCGTACCCTAAACGTGCGGGTGACTGACGTTCTTCTCTCCCGCCTCCGCGGGATATGAAAAAAGCCGGTCGTGATGACCGGCTCTCTCTGCAATGGCGGAGGAGGAGGGATTCGAACCCTCGTACCCCCGAAGGGGTAAACGGTTTTCGAGACCGCCGCATTCAACCACTCTGCCACCCCTCCGAAGGGTGACGTGGCGCCCGAAGGCGCCACGGTAAGTTCTGGCGGAGAGTCAGGGATTTGAACCCTGGAGACGCTTTAGGCGCCTACACGATTTCCAATCGTGCTCCTTCGGCCACTCGGACAACTCTCCATGAGATGGTGCAGCGGTCAGTATAGCGTAAGACGACGCGCGGGAAAAGACTTTTCTTGATGAAAAGGGACTGTCCCTTTTCATCAGGGTGCGCAACAATGTACGAGCGTCGCCCGCACCTGACCGCGAGGAGTCACCGTGCCAGACATCTTCTCTACCTACAGCCCCGAGATCGCCGCCGTCTCGCTGCCGACGTGGGTCGACCTCGCGTCCGTCGTCGTGGGATCTGCCGGTGGGGTCATGGTGGCCCGTGCGCGGCATCTCGACGCCGTTGGCTTTGTGGGCCTCGCACTGCTGTGCGGCCTCGGCGGGGGACTCATCCGCGACGTGATGATGCAGGTGGGAAGAATCTACATGCTCACCTCGCCCTTCGCCATCCCCGTGAGCGTTGCCACGGGCCTCGTGGCGTTTCTCTTCCCCCAGCCGCTCGACCGCGCGAGCAACCTGCTCGAGTGGCTCGACATCATGGCCGTCGCGCTCTTTGCGCTCGTGGGCACCGACAAGGCCATCGTCCATGGGTTCTACCCGGCGTCATGCGTCCTCATGGGCATCATGACCGGCGTAGGGGGAGGCATGCTGCGCGACGTCTTCCTCGGCGAGGTGCCCCGAATCTTCCAGAAGTCGAACCTCTACGCCGTGTGCGCGCTCGCCGGCGGCGTGGTGTACTACGTCGCCGTCGTGTGCTGCTCCGTCAACAAGCTCTGGGGGTCGATCCTCTGCCTTGCCGTCACCATTGGCCTCAGGCGCTGGTCACTGCACTTCAACGTGCAGACTCCGGCAGACGTCGACCTCGGGCCGCACGTGGCTGCGCCCATGAAGCGCGCCGCCCGAATCGTCCGCGTCACGCGCTGGCGCCGCCACCGGTAAAAGGGGACGGGTTTTTCCTCTCAGAGAATTCGGGACAGGCCGGGGGCACGCTGAACCGTGCCCCCGGCCTGTCCCGAATTCTCTGAGAGGAAAAACCCGTCCCCTACTTCTTCACCTTGCCGTTGCGGACGGCCCACTTGCGGCGCTCGATCTCTGAGAGCAGGCGCTTGCGCATGCGGACGCTCTTGGGCGTGACCTCCACGAGCTCGTCATCCATGATGTACTCGAGCGCCTCCTCGAGCGTGAACGTGCGCGGCGGCGTGAGCTGCACGGCGATGTCAGCGGTGGAGGAGCGCTGGTTGCCCAGGCTCTTGGTGCGCGCGATGTTGACGACCATGTCGCCGGGCTTGGACCGCTCGCCCACGAGCATGCCCTCGTAGCACTCGTCGCCGGGGCCCACGAAGAGCGCGCCGCGCTCCTGAAGCGTGCCGAGCGCGTAGGCCACGGCCTTCTCGGTGCTCATGGAGATCATGGCGCCGTTCTGCCGCACGCCGATCTCGCCAGCGTAGGGACCGTACTCGAGGAACGTGTGATAGAAGACGGCCTCGCCGTGCGTGACGTTCAGGATGCGGTTCTTGAGGCCCATGATGCCGCGGGTGGGGATCTTGAACTCGAGGTGCGTCTGGGTGGTCCCGGCGTCCATCGTGGTCATGGTGCCTCCGGCGTTGCCGAAGACCTCGATGACCTTGCCGGAGTACTCGCCCGGGCACTCCACGACGGCCTGCTCGACGGGCTCGGTCATCTGCCCGTTGGCGTCCTTCTTGAAGAGCACGCGCGGACGTCCCACCTGAAACTCGAAGCCCTCGCGGCGCATGGTCTCCATGAGGACGGAGAGGTGAAGGATGCCACGGCCGGCCACCTCGACGCCAGTCTTGTCGGGAAGCTCCTCGATGCGCATGGTCACGTTGTTCTCGCGCTCCTGCATGAGGCGCTCCTTGAGCTGACGACCGCCCACGATGTCGCCCTCACGGCCCACGAGCGGCGAGGTCGAGGGCTCGAAGACGACGGAGAGCGTCGGCGGGTCAATCTCGATGGGCTCCAGCTCGACGGGGTTCTCGGGGTCGGTGTAGACGTCGCCGATGTCGGTGGAGTCGATGCCCACGACGGCGGCGATGTCGCCGGCCTGGGCCTCGGAGCACTCCTTGCGGCCGAGGTAGTCGAACGTGAAGAGCTGCTTGACCTGGCTCATGGCACGGGAGCCGTCGTTCTTCACCACGAGGATCTTGTCACCGTCGTGGATGGTGCCGGAGTAGATGCGGCCGATGCCGATGCGGCCCACGTACTCAGAGTGGTCGATGGTCACGCACTGCATGGCGAGGGGGCCGTCGATGTCCACGTCGGGGGCGGGGAGCTCGTCGACGATCATGTCGAGCATCGGGAACATGTCCATGTTGTCGTCGGCGGGGTCGAGGCGGGCGAAGCCGTTCACCGCGGAGGCGTAGACCACGTGCTCCATCGCAAACTCGAGCTGCTCGTCGGTGGCTCCCAGGTCCGCCATGAGGTCGAGCGAGGTGTTGACGGCCTTCTCGGGATCGGCCGCGGGCTTATCGATCTTGTTCACCACGATCATCACGGCAAGCCCGGCGTCGATGGCGTGGCGCAGAACGAAACGGGTCTGCGGCATAGGGCCCTCAGCGGCGTCCACCAGCAGCAGCGCGCCATCGGCCATGCGCAGGACGCGCTCCACCTCGCCGCCGAAGTCGGCGTGGCCCGGGGTGTCGATGACGTTGATCTTCACGCCCTTGTACTCGATGGAGATGTTCTTCGCCAGGATGGTGATGCCGCGCTCGCGCTCCTGGTCATTGGAGTCGAGCACGCGCTCCTGGACCTGCTGGTTCTCGCGGAAGGCGTCGGTTGCCTTGAGCATCTGGTCCACGAGCGTGGTCTTGCCGTGGTCGACGTGGGCGATGATGGCGATGTTCCTGATGTTCTCCTGGCGCATGGGTCCCCTCATCCAACGAAGCTGGACAGAGCCGTCCGTATCGGTCGGCGGTTGGTTTTTCTCGACATACGGTACTTTACAGCAGCGGGGGCAGCTCTCCGGCCGGCGCGGGGTCGGTCCACGTGAAACCATCACCGGACCCCTTCCCATCGATGAGCGAGAAGGCCGAGTAGCTGCGATAGCCACGTTCGCCAAACTCGAGTATGACCGCATCGGCGTAGGACCCGTCATCATCCTCGATGGCACCCTCGTAGGCGAGCGCGTAGCGCACGGCGTCCTCCAGCTCGCGCACCTTGCCGCGTGCCCCCTCGAGGCATGCCTCGGGGCCGTCATCGACGAACTCGAAGCTCAGGACCTCTCCCGACGAGTCCTGAACGGCGAGAAGAACCTCGAACGCCTCGCCCGCGGCGAGAAGGTCGAGGGCGTCGCCCATCAGTGTGCTTGCCAGCTCGTCGGTCTGGGGTGATACCCCCTCACGCAGGTTGTCGGCTTTTCCCATGACTCCCCTCACATCGTCTTTCCTGCTGCGATGATACCTGACAAAGGCGAGGGGGTCGTCTGTCATGAAGAGCATGGCGGACGGCCCCGCAACCTTTGCCAGCCACCGTGCAATTATCGGGATAGTGCGAAACTTTCGGCCACCCGCCTGCAATCAGGGGGATAGTGCGAAGCGATTTTGGCACCCAGAGCCATTCCGGGCCCATAGGGTCAGACTGTCAACAGGGCTTTTGTCGGCACGCCACGAAGGGGCACCACGAAAAGGCTTCGCACTATCCCCCTGATTGCAGGCGAGCGGCCGCTTCTTTCGCACTATCGCCACTTTTGCACGGCGTCATGGGTGCGGGACGAGAGGTCCATGAGCGGGAACGCCGCCTCTTTACAGACAAAGGCCGGACCCGAAGGTCCGGCCCTGACGTTCTGGTGGAGACGATGGGGTTCGAACCCACGGCCTCAGGCTTGCAAAGCCCGCGCTCTCCCAGCTGAGCTACGTCCCCGTCTGGGTCGACGCACTGCGTCGGAATATAATAATCGCCCCAGCGGCGACTCGGCTAACGCTGGGGCGACTATTGTCAGGAAGTGGTGGGCCTGACAAGGTTCGAACTTGTGACCTCCCGGTTATCAGCCGGACGCTCTGACCAACTGAGCTACAGGCCCAACGCGAGAAGATATACTACACGGGCATTCCCTCGCGGTCAACGACTTTTTTGACTTTTTCTTTCCAATCTCTTGCGAACAGCTGACGGGCCTCACAATTGGGTAGGATATGCGGTCGAGAGAAAGGAAGCACGTGCCGCTACAGAGGATGGATATAGAGAGCCTCGTCGTGGGTGGGGGACCGCTCGCATCGCTCGTCGTTCTCCGGTCCCAGGGGTCCGGAGAGGACGGCACGGCCGCTCAGCTGCCGATTCAGATCGGCTCCTTCGAGGCGAGCGCCATCAGCATGGGCGTGGCGCCTCGTGAGAGCGGGCGGCCCATGACCCATGACCTTCTCAAGTCGACCATATCGGCGCTCGGGGCGTCCTGCGTCTCCGTCCGCATCAGCGACGTCAAGGGGACGACGTTCTACGCACAGGTCGAGCTCATGCGCGAGGACGGCAGGCAGGTCCTCGTTGACGCTCGTCCCTCGGATGCCATCGCGCTCGCCGTGCGCGAGGAGGTTCCCGTCTTCGCCGAGGAGTCCGTCCTCCAGACGGCGTCGCTCCCCGACTTCAGAGGCGTCGAGAGAGACGAGCAGGAGCGCGAGCTGGCACAGTTCCATAACTTCGTCGAGACGCTCTCCCCGGAGGACTTCACCGTCACCCACGAGGAGCCGGACGGAGAGTAGCCGACGCATAGCCGTGCGAAGGGGACAGGCACTTCCGCACACTAAAACGTGTGCAGAAGTGCCTGTCCCCTTCGCACGTTAAAAGGCGCCCCGCAGGCATCGGACCTGCGGGGCGCGCCGTTTCTTACTCCTCGTCGTCGAGAAGCGTATCGTCCAGCTGCTCCTCGCCGCCGATGTCGACGGATTCGGGCTCGTCGGCGTCGCGCGCTCCGGCCGCCACGAGGTCGAGCATGCCCTGGTTCTCGTCGTGCTTGGGGGCCTTCTTCTTGTGCGCCACCATGCGCGCGACCGCGCCCACCCGGTCGCCATCGACGAGGTTCATGACCTTGACGCCCTGCGTGGAACGCCCGAGCTTGGAGATGTCCTTCACCTTGACGCGGATGATCACGCCCTCCTCGGACACGATCATGAGCTCGTGCTGCGGGCCCACGACGCGGCATGCGGAGAGGTTGCCCTTCTTGGCGGTCATCGCAATCGTATAGACGCCCTGCCCGCCACGCTTGTGCTCGGGGTACTCAGAGACGGGCGTGCGCTTGCCGTAGCCCTTCTCCGTGATGACGAACAGGTCGCCGTTGCCGTTGGTGATCTCCATGCCGAGCATCTTTGCGTCACCCTTGAGGGTGATGCCGCGGACGCCGGAGGTGTCACGGCCCATCGGGCGGACGTCGGACTCGGGGAAGAGGATTGCCTTCCCGTCCGTAGAGACGAGCATCACCTTGTCTCCCGATCGCACGCGGCGGACGTTTACGAGCTCGTCGCCAGCCTTGAGGTTGATGGCGATGATGCCGTCGCGGCGGGTGCGGTCGTACGCGCTCATGGCCGTCTTCTTGACCACGCCGTTCCTCGTGGCGAACATCAGGTACTCGTCCTCGGGGAAGGTGCGGCACGTGATGACCGCCATCGCGTGCTCTCCCTCGGCGAAGGGCACGAGGTTGACCATCGCGGTGCCGCGCGCGTTCCTCTGCGCGATGGGCAGCTCGTGGACCTTGAGGCGGTACACCTTGCCCTTGTTGGAGAAGAACAGCACGTAGTCATGGGTGGACGCAACGAAGAGGTCCTCGACGAAGTCCTCGTCCTTGAGGTTCACGCCCTGCACCCCCTTGCCGCCGCGCTTCTGGGAGCGGTAGGTGGCAACCGGCGTGCGCTTGACGTAGCCGGCGTGGGTGACGGTGACGACCATGTCCTCGTCGGCGATGAGGTCCTCGACGTTGAGCTCCTTGGTGCCCTCGACGGAAATCTCGGTGCGACGCTTGTCGGAGAACTTGCGCCCCACCTCGCGCATCTCGTCCTTGATGACCGCAAGGATCTTGTCGGGGTTGGCGAGAAGGTCCTCATAGTAGGCGATCGCCCGGCGAAGGCCCGCGAGCTCCTCCTCGATCTGGTCGCGCGAGAGGCCGGTGAGGCGGCGCAGGCGCATCTCGAGGATTGCCGTGGTCTGCTCGGGGGTAAAGCCGAAGCGCTCGATAAGGCGCTGGCTCGCCTCGGTGTCGGTGCGCGAGGAGCGGATGATGTGAATGACCTCGTCGATGTGGTCGAGGGCCATGAGGTAGCCCTCGAGGATGTGCGCGCGGGCCTGGGCCTTCTTGAGGTCGAAGCGCGTGCGGCGGGTCACCACGTCAACCTGGTGGTCGATGTAGTGCTGCAGCATCTCGCGCAGGGACAGGCACTTTGGCACGCCGTTCACGAGCGCCAGGTTGATCACGCCGAAGGTCGTCTGAAGCTGCGTGTACTTGTACAGGTTGTTGAGGACGACCTGCGGGATGACGTCCTTCTTGAGCTCGATGACGAGGCGGATGCCCTTCTGGTTGGACTCGTCGCGCATGTCGGAGATGCCCTCGATGCGCTTCTCGTTGACGAGCTGGGCGATCTTCTCCTGGAGGGTGCCCTTGTTCACCTGGTAGGGAATCTCGGTGAAGACGAGGCGGTTGCGCCCGGTCTTGGTGGACTCGACGTGCGCCTTGGCGCGCACGGTGATAGACCCGCGGCCGGTCTCGTAGGCCTCGCGGATCCCGTCCACGCCCATGATGACGGCACCCGTGGGGAAGTCGGGGCCCGGCATCACGGTCATGAGGTCGTCGACCGTGGCGTCGGGGTTGTCGATGAGCATGCACGTGGCCTCGACCGCCTCGCCGAGGTTGTGCGGCGGGATGTTGGTGGCCATGCCGACGGCGATGCCCGACGAGCCGTTCACCAGCAGGTTGGGGAAGCGCGCGGGCAGGACCTGGGGCTCGGCGAGGGACTCGTCGTAGTTCGGCTGCCAGTCGACGGTGTCCTTCTGGAGGTCGCGGAGGAGCTCCATCGCGGGCTTGGCGAGGCGGCTCTCGGTGTAGCGCATAGCGGCGGCGGAGTCTCCGTCGATATTGCCGAAGTTCCCGTGGCCGTCGATCAGCGGGGTGCGCATGGAGAACCACTGGGCAAGACGAACCATCGTGTCATAGACGGCGACGTCTCCGTGGGGGTGGTACTTGCCGATGACCTCGCCGACCGTCCAGGCCGACTTCTTGTGCGGGCGGTTGGGGAAGATGCCCGACTCGTTCATGGCGTAGAGGATGCGGCGGTGAACCGGCTTGAGGCCGTCGCGCACGTCAGGAAGGGCGCGCGCGGTGATGACGGACATCGAGTACTCGATGAAGCTCTGGCGCATCTCGTGGCCGAACTCGGAGACCTGAAGCGCCCCGCCGTGCTCGTCGGTCTCTCCGGAGTCCTCTCCGCGACCCGCCTGGCCAAACTCCTCCTCGAGCTCGCCGTCGTCCTCGTCCTCGGCGTCCTCCGACTCCTCGTCGGGGTCGTAGACGTCCTCGCCCTCATCGGAGGCCTGCGCTCGGTCGAGCAGGCGCCTCAGGTCCTCGGGGAGGTCGCCCGGGGTCTCGGGCGTGTTGTTCATGTCGTCTGCCACGTGGGGCCTTTCTCTGGTGTGCAAAAGGGACAGTCACTTTTGCACAAGTTCCTGGTGTGCAAAAGTGACTGTCCCTTTTGCACACCCCGTCGGGAGGTGACTATGCGTCGAGGAATCGGGCGTCGTGCGCGTGGCGCTCGATGTAGTCGCGGCGGTACTCGACCTGGCTGCCCATGAGCTCGCGGACCGCTCGCTCGGCGGCCGATGCGTCCTCGATGGTCACGCGCTGCAGGATGCGGGTGCGCGGGTCCATCGTGGTGGAGGCCAGCTGCTTGGGGTCCATCTCGCCCAGGCCCTTGTAGCGCTGGACGGTGTAGGCCTTCTTGCGCTTCTTGGCCTTTCCGTTGGCACTCTCGTCCTCTTCCTCCTCGTCGTAGGAGAAGCCAAGCTCGCGAATCGTGCGCTTGAGAATTTCCTCCTCCGGCTCGCGGCCGTTGGGGTAGACGTAGTGGATCTTCTTGCGGACCTTGATGCCAAAGATCGGCGGGCACGCCACGTACACGTAGCCGGCGTCGATGAGCGGGCGCATGTACTTGTAGAAGAAGGTGAGCAGCAGGATGCGGATGTGCGCGCCGTCGACGTCGGCATCCGTCATGATGATGATCTTGTGGTAGCGCGCCTTGGAGATGTCAAAGTCGCCGCCCTCTCCGCCGGCGCCGGTCACGCCCGTGCCAATGGCGGTGATGAGGGACTGGATGGTGTCGGAGGAGAACGCGCGGTGATCGCCCACTCGCTCGACGTTCAAGATCTTGCCTCTAAGGGGCAGGATTGCCTGGATGTCCCGGCGACGGCCGTCCTTGGCCGAGCCGCCTGCCGAGTCACCCTCCACGATGAAGAGCTCGGTGACCTCCGCGTCGCGGACCGAGCAGTCCGCAAGCTTTCCGGGCAGGTGGGCCGTCTCGAGCAGGGACTTGCGGCGAGTCGCCTCGCGGGCCTTACGCGCGGCCGTGCGGGCCTTCGACGCCTGCATCGCCTTGTTGACGATGGTGCGCCCCTGCTTGGGGTGCTCCTCGAGGTACTCGGCCAGGCCGTCGGACACGATCTTCATCACGAGCGGGCGCATGAAGGAGCTGCCGAGCTTGGCCTTGGTCTGCCCCTCGAACTGCGGGTCGCCGAGCTTGACGGAGATGACAGCCGCCAGACCCTCGCGGATGTCGTCGCCGGTGAGGTTCGCGTCCTTCTCCTTGAGGATGTTCTGCTTGCGCGCGTAGTCGTTGATGACGCGCGTGAGCGCCGTGCGGAACCCCTCGAGGTGCATGCCCCCCTCGGGGGTGTAGATGTTGTTTGCGAAGCTCATGACGGTCTCGGAGTAGGAGGTGTTCCACTGGATGGCCACCTCGACCTCGCCGGCCTTGGCCGGGTCGGTCCCCTCGTCGGTCTTGCCGGAGAGGTAGATGGGCTTCTTGAGGCCGTCGGCGACCTCCTTGCCCTCATTCAAGAACTTCACGAAGTCCACGATGCCGCCCGCGTAGCAGAACTCCTCCACGCGCGGGGTGAGCTCGCGCTCGTCCGTGAGCGTGATCTTGAGGTTGCGGTTGAGAAACGCCATCTCCTGCAGGCGGTCGTGCAGGGTGTCGAAGTCGTAGACCGTGGTCTCGAAGATCTCCTCGTCGGGCCAGAAGGTGGTCGTGGTGCCCGTGGCCTTGGAGGTCCCGACCTTCTCCATCTTGCGGACGGTCTTGCCGCGCGCGAACTCCATCTCGTAGATGCCGCCGTCGCGCTTGACCTGGACGACGAGGCGCTTGGAGAGTGCGTTCACGACGGAGATGCCCACGCCGTGCAGGCCGCCGGAGACCTTGTAGGCGTTGTTGTCGAACTTGCCGCCCGCGTGGAGGATCGTCATGACGACCTCGAGCGTCGGGATCTTCTTCACGGGGTGCTTGCCCACGGGGATGCCGCGGCCGTTGTCCACGACGGTAATGGAGTTGTCCGCGTGGATGGTCACGGAGATCTTGGTGCAGAACCCGGCGAGCGCCTCGTCGACGGAGTTGTCAACGACCTCGTAGACGAGGTGGTGCAGGCCGCTCGCGCTCGTCGAGCCGATGTACATGCCCGGGCGCTTGCGCACCGCCTCGAGGCCCTCGAGGATCTTGATCTCCCCAGCGCCGTATTCGTTCTCGTTCTTCTTCGCCACGCGACCGTCCTTCCAAGAAGCGTCACATTAGTTAAAACCCTGTGTGATATCGGGCCAGATGAATCAATGATACCGCTTCAGAGGACGCTGAGAGGCCCTGTGAGGGCACATTCATGATTTCCGCTCTATTTGTCGCGCTGGAGCCGATACGAGGCGCTCATCGCCCGAGAGACGCTTTCACGCAGCGTTGAGGGCAGCCCGGCGCAGGCACGCTCTATCTCCGCCGCCGCCTCGCGCGACAGGGGCGGCGGAGGGGTGGCGGTGCCCTTCCCCCGCGCGACGGCGGGGCGGGCGGGCGCGCCGCCCTCCGACCTGTCGCGCGGCTCATACTTGCTCAGGCGGAACTCGACCTTCGAGAACGCGAGCCCGGCGTTGGCGAGGCGTGCCAGGTAGACCTCGCTGTTCGCCGAGAAGTCCGTGGCGCGGGACCGGGAGTCCACGTAGACCACGAGCACCGGGCCATGCTCCCCCCGGCGCGGCTCGCGCACGAAGGTCCCCGTGGTATGCGCCCGCTCGATGTCGCCGTTGACGGCATGCCACGCGCGCGTGACGCGCCATGACGCGTCCGCACGCTCGTCGAGCATCGAGGAGAGTATCCCGGAGAGGCCGGCGGGCGCCGCCTCGCGGCGCGCGCGCTCGGCGCTCAGCTCATCGGCCACCGAAGCTCACCACCTCGGACGCGTCGAGGAGCTCTGGCGAGAAGTACCCGAGGTTCGTCGTGGTGATGACGGTCTGGATGCCCCGCTGCGCGAAGCGCACGACGGCATTCCTGCGCCGCTCGTCGAGCTCGCTCATCACGTCATCGAGCAGCAGCAGCGGCCGCGACCCCACGATCTCGGCCGCGAGCTCGACCTCGGCCATCTTGAGCGCGAGCGCCACGCAGCGCTGCTGTCCCTGCGAGCCGAAGGAGCGCGCGTCCCGGCCGTCGATGGAGAAGGTGACGTCGTCTCGGTGGGGCCCAACGCAGGTCTGCTGCCGGCGGAGGTCCTCCCGGCGGCGCGCGGCGAGCGCGGCCGCGAAGACGTCGCGGATCTCGTCGCGCGTCATCCCGAAGACCTCGTCCCCGAGGGTGCTCTCGTACGAGCAGGTCAGCTCCTCCCCGCCCGAGACCTCCCCGTAGATGGCGCTGACTTTCTCGGCAAGCCGCGAGAAGAGCCTGAGGCGCGCCTCGAGGAGCGTGGCGCCGCCGAGCGAGACCGAGGCGTCCCATGCCTCGAGCAGGCTCTCGTCCGGGAACTCCTCGCGCAGGAGGCGGTTTCGCTGCTCGACGGAGCGCGTGTAGGCGGCGAGCACGTTGGCGTAGCCCCTGTTGGCCTGCCTCCCGAAGCCGTCGAGCTCGTCGCGCCTCCCCGAGGCGCCGCGCTTCACGAGGCCGAGGTCGTCCGGCGAGAAGAGCACCGACATCAGCGCAGACGGCATGTCGGACGCCTGGCAGCGCTTGCCGTTGAGCGAGAAGGACCTCCTCCCCGCCACCACGTCGCAGCGGGCGTCCAGCACGCGGCCGTCCCCCTCGAGGCGCGCGTCGACCCGCGCCGAGTCCGCGCCCTCGCGCACGAGGTCGCGCGGGCGCGGCCGGCGGAAGGACGCCCCCGCCGTGAGCAGCTGCAGCGCCTCGACGGTGTTGGTCTTTCCGGCGGCGTTGGGTCCCACGAGGATGGTCGTCGTGGGGGCGGGCCTCAGCGAGAGCCGCTCGAAGGAGCGGAAGTCCGCGAGCGAGAGGCTGGTGACGAGAAGCCCCATGCGCCCTAGAGCCTCACGGGCATGAGCAGGTAGAGGTAGTTCACCTTCCCGTTGCACTTGAAGATGCCGGGCTGCACGGAGCCCTGCAGCTCGAGGCGCATCTCGTCGGAGCCGGAGACCGCGTTCACGCAGTCGAACACGTAGTGGTAGTTGAGCGCGATGGACAGGCTCTGGCCCTCGACCTCGACCGGCAGAAGCTCGGAGGACTCTCCCTGCTCGGGAGAGCTCGCCGAGAGGCGCATGAGGCCCGCGTCGGCATCGATGTCAAAGCGCACGGCGGCGTTCTGCAGCGCGATCACGGAGACGCGCTTGAGGGCGGCCGAGAACTCGGCCACGTCGAGCGTCACGGCGGTGCCGCAGGTGGGCGGGAGGAGCTGCTTGTAGTCCGGGAAGTTCCCCTCGATCCTGCGCGCCACGAAGGTCGTGTTGCCAAAGGTGAAGATCACCTGGCTCTCCGTGGTGCCGATCTGGATGGTCTCGTCCGACGAGGGCATCGTGAGGACGTCGTGGAACACGGTGCCGCCCACGATGGCGCGGAAGGCCTCCCCCGAGGGGGACTCCACGGAGGAGTCGCAGACCGCGAGTCGGAAGGAGTCCGTCGCGACGAGCCGGATGGTGTTGTCCTCGACCGTGAGCAGGATGCCCTGGAGGATGGGCCGCGAGGTCTCGCGCGAGGTCACCTTATAGACCTTGTCCACCATCCGGGAGAGCAGCTCGCCGGGCAGCTCGATCGTGCGGTCGGGCGCGAGGTCAGGGAACGCGGGCCAGTCGGACGGGTTGAGGGTGTTGAGGCGGAAGGTGGACTTGTCGCACGAGACGGTGATCGTGCGGTCGGAGCCCTCGAAGGTCACGGCCGAGTCGGAGAGCGTCTTCACGATGTTGGTGATGACCTTGCCGGAGACGACCGTCTCTCCCGGCTCCTCGACGTTCGCGGGAATGAGGTGGCGGATGGAGATCGTGAGGTTGTTGGTCTGGAACTCGAGCGTGCCGTCCTGGGCGCGGACGTAGATGCCCGAGAGGATCGGAAGCGTGGAGTTGGTCCCCATTCCCTTGGCCACCACGGTGAGGGCCTTCATGAGGGAGGACTGGCTGACGGTGAACTTCATGTGCGGCCCTTTCTAATAGTTCTTAGATAAGTACTTAAGGACAGTAGTAGTAATAAGGTCTGTCGAAAAGTAAAAAAACAGCGAGAAGAACGAGGTCAAAGGTATTGTTGCGACGTAGCGCGAAGCCCCTCCACACTCGACACGTTTCGACATCTCCCCTCTGTTGAAAACTCCTTCTACATTCTCCGCGGGTTTTTCTCGATGTTCCCACAAGCTTGCGACAGGATTGTCGACATTCGGCGCGAGGTCACGAGTTGCCGGTTATGGAGTCTCTGATCTGCATCAGTCGGTCGTAGAAGACCTTGTCGTCGCGCTTCGCCTCGTCCACCACGCTGATGCTGTGCATGATCGTGGCGTGGCTCCTGCCGCCGAAGTGCTTGCCGATGTCCGCCAGCGTGCGGTCGCAGAGCTCGCGCGAGAGCCAGATGGCAACGTGGCGTGCCTCCATGAGGCCCTTGTGGCGCTTGTTGCCCACGAGGCTCGCGTGGTCGATGTCGTAGTACTTCTCGACGGCCTTCTGGACGTCCTCTATGGAGACGGAGCGCATGGCGCTCGGCCAGCACTCCTTGGCGAGCGCGCCGATCTCGTCCCGGCTGATCTGGGTGCCTCGCCCCTCGGCCGCGGTGGCGGCGAAGAGGCATCGCTGGCAGAAGCCCTCGATGACGCGGATGTTGGTGCCGGCGAGCTCCGCCATGTAGCGCATCGCGTCTCCCGGCACGGTCCCCGAGAGCGCGGGCACGTTCTCGCGCTCCGCGTCCTCGCGCATGCGCTCGCAGAAGGTCTCGATGAGGCGGAGCTTGAGCTCGTAGCTCGGCACCTGCACGGGAGTGGTGAACCCCGAGCCGAGGCGGCTCGTCACGCGCTCGTCGAAGCCGTCCTTGCCCATGCCGAGCTGCGCCGGCGTGCGGTCGGCGGCGAGCACGATCTGCTTGCCGTTCCCGATGAGCTCGTTGAACGTGTCGAAGAAGAACCCGACGGTCCCCGCCTTGCCCGCCATCTTCTGGATGTCGTCGATGATGAGGACGTCGATGTCGGCGTAGTTCTGACGCAGCACGGCCGCGGCCGAGCGCTCCGAGTGGCGCATTGCCTCGGTGTAGTCGGTGATGAAGGAGGAGGCGTCGCGATAGACGCACAGGCGCGACGGGTCGTTCCTCGCGATGTAGTTCTGGATGGCCCGGAGCAGGTGCGTCTTGCCGAGCCCGCTCTTGCCGTAGATGAACAGCGGGTTGTACGTGCTGTTCATGCCATTGGCGACCTGCAGGGCCGCCTGGTAGGCTATGTCGTTCTCGTCTCCCCGGACGAAGCGCTCGAAGGTGAGCTTGGAGGTCGCGCCCGCTATGTCCTCGACGAGCGGGTTGCGCTCGCGGCGGCGTCGGTTCTCCTCCTCGCGCGCCTCCTGGGCGCGCCGCTCGTCCCAGGTGTCCTCCGCGATGCTGCGCGGCGTCGGGCGCTCCTCGGCCCCGCGCGCGGGTCCCTCGACGTCCGCCATCCAGGCGCGGGCCTCCTCGCGCGACATGCTCGACGCCGGCGCCTGCGCGGGCGCGGCCGCCTGGGCGGGGGCGAAGGAGATCTCGAGCCTCATGGGCTCGAAGGCCGCCTGCGTGAGGCACTCCTCCACGACCCCGGCGTTCTTCGAGACCGTCTTGAGGACGAGCCTCATGGGCGTCGTCACGTGGAGCGTGCCGTCGGCCATGGACTCGGGGCGGCAGTTCCTGAGCATGGCGAGCACCGACTCGGGCACGCGCTGCTGCGCGGCGAGAAGGTCGAGCGCGTCCTGCCAGAGGGCCTCGGCGTCAGATTCGAGGGATAGTTCCATGGTTCCACAATCCTTGGATGTTGAAAAAACGGTGCCATCCAGTATAGCGATTGTTGATAACCACGCATCAGCGATGCGCCACCGGCTCCAGGCGTGCCACCGGCGTCAGTGTGCCACTGGCGTCAGGTTTATTTGGCACGCATGTGCCGCGTGCCAAATAAACCTGACGCCAGTGGCACATGGCGCCGGTGGCACGCCTGTCAGGCGCCGAGCATGCGGCCGAACTCGGTGGGCTGGTACTTCTGGCCGACCTTCATGACCGCTCCCTGCGCCGCGAGCGCCGCGAGCGCGCGGGACCACGTCGCCGCCGAAGACCCGTATGCCTGGACGAGGTCCGTCGGGCCCGCCGCGCCGCGCTCGAGGACGAGCGCGAGCGCCTGCCTGCCGCGGTCGTCGAGGCTCGCGTCCGCCGCGGCCGCCCACGCAGGCTGCGGCGAGGGTGCCGGAGGCACCTGCTGCCAGCTCGGCTGCTGCCAGCCTTGCTGCTGGTAGGTGGTCTGATAGCTCGGGTAGCCCGCCGGCTGCTGGGGCCACGTCGCACCCTGCTGCCACGGCTGCGGCCATGAGGGCTGGGCCGTGGGCATCCCGGGATACGGCTGGGTCTGGGTCGTGGGGGCGGGCCAGGCCTGCGGCGCGGCGCGCTCGCCCTTCTCGCTTCCTGCGTTCGAGAGGCCCCGCGCGTCGCGCGCCGGGCGGGTCGATATGGTCACGACGGTGCCGCCAGAGATGTTGTCCTCGATCTCGAGGCTGCCGCCCTTGTCCTCCATGTACTGCTGCGCGTATGGGAGGCCCGAACCCACCCCGCGTATGTAGCGGCGCATGTCCTCGGTCGCCGAGGTGGTTCCGAACTCGAGCGCGAGCGACTTTTCCTTGATGCCGGGACCCTGGTCAGAGAAGCGGATCGTGTTGCCCCCGTCGAGGATGGTGATGGTGGGTGCCTGGAAGTAGGCGTGGATGAAGTTCTCCACAATCTCGCGAATGACCATGAAGGGGATGGTGCCCCCCTGCTCGTGCGAGAGGCGGTTGACCGTCGCGGTGATCTCCTCCAGATAGGCTCGGACGTCCTTGGGCTCCACGACGACGACGCGGGGCGCTGCGGATGGGTCGTCGTAGACGGCGATGCGTGCGGGATGCTGCACGACGAGACCGTCGGGTCCCGCTCCCTCGACCTCGCCATCCTCTACAAAGGGGAAGAAGTCCCGTGCCACCGCGCTCCCCTTTCGACAGGCGATTGACATTTGTAGAAAACTTTTCACTGAGAATTCGATATGAGAGAAAGTTTTCTACAGTCGATAATAACCTGTTGAAAACTGGAAGAACCCTCGTGAAACGACGTGAAAAATCATAGCACGCAGGAAGTACTTTTCACGTATATGCAAAGTTGGATTCAATCGGATGAAAATGCTGGGCGCGCTTTTGTCAAGAGTGCGAGGAGATTTTGCGCGCAGAAAATTGACAGGTCAGCGGCAAGACCCTTACAATCTCTGAGCTTATTGCTCTATTGGAAGTTCATACCCACAACCGGGAGGAATAGCTATGAAGCGTACGTATCAGCCGAACAAGCGCAAGCGCGCCACCACCCACGGGTTCCGCGCCCGCATGGCCACCAAGGGCGGCCGCGCCGTCCTGGCCCGTCGTCGCGCCAAGGGTCGCAAGCGCCTCACCGTCTAGCAAGGGCCGATGAAGACCATCAAGTCCAAGAGAGATTTTGAGAGGGTCTTCTCGCGTGGGAGGCGGTTCAACGACCAGCTCCTGCGAATTCGCGTGGCAGCGTGCGACGAGGGCGCACCCGCTGGGGTCGCCTTCGTCGCCGCGAAGAGACTTGGCAACGCCGTCTTCAGGAACAGGTGCAAGCGCGTCCTCCGCGAGGCGGCGCGCCTGTGCGAGCTTCCGGGAGACGGCTACGACGTTCTCCTCTTCGCCACGTCGCGGACTCATGACAGCTCACCGGAACAGGTTGCTTCCTCCTTGGGGAAGCTGCTCAAGAGGGCGGGGCTCTAGATGGCCGTCGGTGCCCGCGCGGCGCTTGCGGCCATTCGCTTCTATCAGAGCCACGTCTCGCCTCTTTTGGGTGCGCGGTGCATCTACGTGCCGACCTGCTCCGAGTATGCGCGCCAGGCCATAGTCCGCTATGGTCTCCCCAAGGGGGGATGGCTCGCGCTTCGCAGGATTGCTCGGTGTCACCCCTTGCACGCCGGAGGTTACGATCCCGTCCCCTAAGGGCGGAGCGGAGGAACCATGTGGGATTGGTTTATTAACTTTCTGACTGCGGTGCTCGCGGGCATCGAGGGCTTTGTCGGCGACTGGGGTCTCGCGGTCATCATCCTGACCGTCATCATCCGCCTGATCCTGACGCCGCTCATGGCGCACTCGACCAAGTCGACGGCGCGCATGCAGGTGATGCAGCCCAAGCTCCAGGAGATACAGGAGCGCTACGCGGACAACCCCGAGCGCCAGGCCGAGGAGATGCGCAAGATCTACGCCGACATGAAGTTCAACCCGCTCGGCGGCTGCCTGCCCATCTTCCTGCAGATGCCGGTCTTCTTTGGCCTCTTCACCGTTGCCAAGCAGGTCCCGGTCGATGCGAGCTTCTTTGGCATCCTGCCCTCCATCTCGCTCTCCGTGTCCCAGGTCATCGAGGCGAGCGGCTGGGTCGCCGCCGTCCCCTACATCCTCTTCGATGTGCTCTTTGGCGTGCTGACCTTCGTCCCGATGGTGATTAACGTCAGCACCCAGGCCGAGGCGCAGCGCAGCCAGACGATGACGATGGGTGCCGTCATGGCGGTCATGATGCTCTTCTTTGGCTGGAGCGTCCCCGCCGCCGTCCTTCTCTATTACGTGACCTCCTCGCTCTGGCAGGTCGTCCAGCAGAAGGTCATCACGCAGCGCGTCATGGAGAAGGCCAAGGCCGAGGCCGAGGCCGAGGCGGCGAGCCGCCCCATTGAGGTCGACGTTGTCCGCAAGGAGAAGAAGGCTCGTCCTCATAAGAAGGGCTAGACTACTTTTTAACTTTGAATATACCGATATTTTGATTTAAAAAGTATTTGGAGGTTACCATGGAGGAAGAGGTCTTCGAGACCACGGATGAGGCTGCTGGGGAGGTTGTATCCCTAGACGAGTTCTCCTCCATCCGCGAGCGCTATGAGTCCGGTGAGGCTCTGAGCGATGCTGAGATGGACAAGATTGCTGACCTTGCCGTCTCATACCTCAAGGGCATCCTTGGCCTCTTCGGTGAGACCTCGTCCTCCATCGATGAGTATGACGGCGAGGATGGCGAGCTGATTCTCGACGTCAACGGTGGAGACCTTGCCGTCCTCATTGGGCGTCACGGCCGCACGCTCGATGCCCTTCAGACGGTCCTTACCTCCCTCCTGAGCAGTCGCATCAAGTTCTACTATCCTGTCGTCGTAGATATCGAGGGATATAAGAGCCGTCGTCGCAACAAGCTCGAGGACATCGCTCGATCTGCTGCCGAGCGTGCCAAGCGCCGTCACGGCAAGGTATCCCTCGCTCCGATGAACGCCTACGAGCGTCGCCTGGTCCATCTTGCCCTACGTGAGGATGAGGGGGTCGTCACACACTCTGAGGGTGAGGAGCCTGACCGCCACGTCGTTGTGACTGCCGTCTAGATTAGTTACATAGGCGTATTGTTTGAGGGAGGATGTGTTGAGCATCCTCCCTCTTTCTGTGACAATTCCTTTTGATACGTGAGTTTTTGTCAGGAAGGCATTATGGATATCGACCTATCACAAGCGCTTGAGACACAGCTTCTGTCTGAGCTCTCAGACTATGGCATCAGCTGTAGCATTCGTCAGGCCACGCTGCTCATTCATCATCTTCTCCTGGTTATCGAGAAGAACAAGGTGATGAATCTGACGCGAATCACCGATCCTCAGGATGCGGTCACCCTTCACGTTGTCGATTCTCTTCTTCCCCTTGCTTCTCGTATGTCATTGCTTGCTCCTGAGTTACGTTACGTTGATATCGGAACCGGGGCCGGGTTTCCAGGTATTCCCCTTGGCATCATGACGGGTGCTGAGGGAACGTTGATTGACTCAGTTGGAAAGAAGGTCTCTGCCGTCAATGAGTTCGTAGGATGTCTTGGCCTTTCTAACGTGAGAGCCCTTCATATCCGTGCGGAGGATCTTGCACGGGAGGACGGACACTATGATGCGGTCTTTGCCAGAGCTGTCGCACAGTCAAACGTTCTTGTTGAGTACGCTTCCCCTCTTCTTTCCCATGGCGGGTATTGCGTCCTCGAGAAGGCCAACATATCCGATGATGAGCTCGATACGGCAAGAAGAGCTGCTCGCATATGTGCGCTCTCTCTTGTTTCACGTGAAACCTTTGAGCTTCCTCGTGGTTTGGGTCACAGAGAAATCCTTGTCTTTGAGAAAACTGGACTTCCGAAAGTGAAATTGCCACGACGAACGGGGGAGGCAAAAATGAAACCCCTTGGTATTTGAGAATCAATCTGAGTTTAGCTGATACCCTCTGTTTCACGTGAAACAGAGGGTATTTCAATATGAATGAGAAGCAGGGGTTTCACGTGAAACCAGAAGAGGTAGAGATTGTCACGGTTTCACGTGAAACCATACCGTATAGTAAGTGACAGGAACGAGAAGTACCTTATCGGAGGATAGAAATGAACTACAAAGATGCTAAAAGAGGTCTTCCGCAACGCGATAGTAAGGTTCTTGCGGTAATTAACCAAAAAGGTGGAGTTGGAAAATCGACAACCGTTGTAAATCTCTCCGCCTGCCTCGGTGAGGGAAAGAAGAAGGTGCTCGTTATCGATTTTGACCCACAGGGAAATTCAACAAGTGGGTTTGGTGTCGAAAAGGACGAGCTTGAACATGATATCTACGATGTGATTCTCCATGATGAGCCTATTGAGAACGTCATCCAGGAGACATGTCAGAGCAATGTATTCATTGTTCCTGCGACGATTCAGCTTGCGACAGCAGAGATTGAGCTCGTATCTGCTATGGCACGTGAGTCGATACTGAAGGACGCAATTTCAGCGGTACGAGATGAGTTTGACTATGTGTTTATAGACTGTCCTCCCTCTTTGGGGCTGCTCACGATAAATGCCTTGGTTGCTGCAGATGCACTCATCATTCCAATTCAATGCGAGTACTACGCACTGGAGGGCGTTGCAAAGCTGCTTGAGTCAATGCAGATGGTGAAGCGCCGCATGAACCCGAATCTTGAGATATTCGGCGTGGTCATGACGATGTTTGACTCAAGAACCACGCTTTCCAAGCAGGTCGTTGATGAAGTACAGGCCTATTTCGGCAAAAAGGTCTTTAAGACGGTCATTCCACGTAACGTAAAACTCTCGGAAGCACCAAGTCATGGTCTCCCCGTCTCACTATACGCTCGTGTGAGCAAGGGTGCCTTGGCCTATTCAAAGTTGGCACGGGAGGTGGTTGCACGTGGCTAAGAAAAGCGGGCTCGGAAGAGGACTGGGGCTGCTTGTTGGCGAGGCAGATGCAGAGACCGCCGGAATGCGTCCTGACTCAACTCTTCCAATCAGTGAAATTAAACCGAACAAGGGACAGCCGAGAAAGACGTTTCGTCCTGAAGAGCTTGCAGAGCTTGCGGACTCAATCAAGCAGAATGGCATCCTTCAACCCCTTCTTGTTAGAAAAAAGGGGTCAGGGTATGAGATTGTTGCAGGTGAGCGGCGGTATCAGGCAGCCAAGGCGGCGGGACTAACCGATATTCCGGTTGTCATTCGTGACATTTCAGACGATGACGTCTTCAAGCTCGCTCTCATCGAGAACCTTCAACGCTCTGACCTGAGCCCCCTTGAGGAGGCACAGGGATATCGTCAGCTCATAAAGGAAAAGGGACTCACGCAGGAGGAGCTTGCAAAGCTTCTCTCGAAGTCTCGTTCGGCGATTACTAACACGCTGCGACTGCTTGATCTTCCCAAGGAGGTGCAGGAACTCGTTGAGGAAGGAAAGCTGACAGCGGGACATGCCAGAGCGATTCTTGCCGTTCCAAGTGAGGAGGGTCGCATACAGCTTGCCCAAAAGGTCGTTGCAGAGCGTTTGTCGGTACGGCAGACAGAAAGTCTCGCTCCACTGTTTTCTGTCAGCAAGACGGATGAGCCGGTTCGCCGAGCGCCAATACCTCAGTCGTTCAAGCGTGCCGCTCGCCAGATGAGGCTGGCATTGGATACCAACGTCAAGGTGAAGAACGTCCGCGGCAAGAACAAGATTGAGATTGAGTTCTCCTCGGAGGACCAGCTCGCCCACATCGTTGATCTTCTCGCCGGGCCCGGGTCGTGGTCGTAGATGAAGCAGATGAGAAATGCGATTGTCCTTATTGGACTCGCCGGCGTTGCAGGGTGGCTCGCATATAGGTATCTGCTCTCTGACGAGGCAAAAAAGGGAATGAACGATGCTACGCGAGAGGTAAAGAGCGCATATCAACGCATCAGCGACGTGGTCAAAGAGGCTCAGGGGACGTATGTGAAAGAGAACCTACCCAATAGGAAGCAGACAGAGGCTCAATGGGAGGCCTTAGGCTTCTAATACAGAACATATGTTCTCATTTTGAGAATAACTAAGGGGCTCCTGGAGAATCAGGAGCCCCTTCTTGTTCGAACTGAGTTGCTATCTACGAGAGATGCGCTGCTTGAGCTGCCCACAGGCGGCATCGATGTCGGAGCCGCGCGAGTTGCGGATGGTGGCCTCCACGCCAACGTTGGCCAGCCTGCGGACGAAGTCCTGCGCACGAAGCTCCGTCGAGGGCCGGAACTTGGACCCCTCGACCTCGTTGAGCTGAATGAGGTTCACGTGTGCGAGCGTTCCCTCGCAGAAGTCGCACAATGCCTGAAGCTCGCTCTCCGTGTCGTTGACGCCCCCAATCAGGGCGTATTCATACGTGGGTCGCCGCCCGGTCTTGTTGACGTACTCGCCCATGACGTTATAGAGGTTGATAAGTGAGTACTTCCTCACGCCCGGCATGAGGGCGTTTCTCGTGCGCTGTACGGCGGAGTGCAGCGAGATGGCGAGCGTGAACTGCTCGGGCTCGTTGGCAAAACGCATGATCTGGGGGATGACGCCACAGGTCGAGACCGTGAGGTGCCGGGCTCCGATGCCCGCGCCTTCGGGGTCGTTGAGCTTCCGCAGCGCGCCGAGGGAGGCGTCGTAGTTCATGAAGGGCTCTCCCTGGCCCATGAGAACCACGCTCGTGACGCGGTCGTTGAAGTCGTCGCGGACGTGCATGACCTGCTCATAGATTTCCGATGCGGTGAGGGAGCGCGTGAGCCCCGCGGCGCCCGTGGCACAGAAGGCGCAGCCCATGGCGCAGCCGGCCTGCGTGGAGGCGCAGACGGCGAGCCTGCCGCGGGAGGGCATGCCCACGCACTCGACAGACACGCCGTCGGGGTATCTGAGCAGGTACTTCCTGCTGCCGTCCACCGACACCTGCCGCGCAACCTCCTCGACGCCCCCGAGCGTGAGGCGACGTGCGAGCTCCTCTCTCAGGGACTTGGGGAGGTTGGTCATGTCATCGAAGGACTGGGCGTTCTTCGACCAGACCCACTCCTCGACCTGCTTGGCGCGAAAGGCGGGCTGACCGAGCTCGGAGAGGATCTCGGCAAGCTCACCGTGCGTGAGCGTATGGAGGTCACGCCGCTCCGTGTCCGTGTCAAGCGGTCGGTTCTTCTCGTCAGCCGTCGGCATTTCTGGCCCCTCGCGTTCGTGGTGTCACATCACTGGAGTATTCTCATGGGGGGAAACTCCACCTGAGAGTCTAGCGTACGGGCCGCGCCCGCCGGAGGAGCTTTGATGGACAGACAGGAACTGCTGAACAAGAAGGTCGTCGTCATCTGCGGGGGGTGGTCCGACGAGCGGGATATCTCCATCCTCTCGGCCAATGAGTGCCGCGGCGCGCTGCTGGAGGCGGGGTTTGGGACGGCCGACGTCATCGACCTCGCGAGCAGAGACTTTGTTTCGCGCCTTATGAGCGGCGGATATGACGTGGCCTTCGTTGCGATGCACGGCTCCTATGGCGAGGATGGCTGCGTCCAGGGCCTCCTCGAGGTGCTCCACATGCCCTACACCTTCTCGGGCGTCGCGGCGAGCGCCGTGGCGTCTGAGAAGCAGCTCTCCAAGGCCGTCTACGAGTCGGCGAAGATCCGCGCGCCGCGAGGCGTGGACCTCGCCGCGGGGACGGCCCTCACAGACGACCAGGTGGACTCGCTCGTCGAAGAGCTTGGCCTGCCCCTCTTCGTGAAGCCCGCGGCGAACGGTTCCTCCTTCGGCATCACTCGCGTGACGGAGCGCGCGGGCGTCAACGACGCCATCGCGCGGGCGTCGGAGGGCGGCGGGCGCGTGCTCATCGAGGAGTGCGTCGAGGGGACGGAGATCACCGTCCCGGTCATCGGAAACGACGAGCCGCGCGCGCTTCCCATCGTCGAGATCGTGACGGGGGCCGAGTTCTACGACCTCAAGGTCAAGTACGAGCCCTCGTCCATGCATCACGTCATCCCGGCCCGCCTGAATCCGGGCGTATATGCGAAGGCCCAGGACCTCGCCGTCCGGGCGCACCGAGCCCTCGGATGCCGGGGCTGCTCTCGCAGCGACTTCATCGTGACCGCCGAGGGCGAGCCCGTGATCCTTGAGACCAACACGATTCCCGGCATGACGGCCGAGAGCCTGCTCCCAGACTCCGCCCGCCACGGCGGCATCGAGTTTCCCGAGCTGTGCACGAAGTTCGTCGAGTACGCGCTCGAGCGCGGGGAGGATCGCGACTAGCCGATGACACAACACGCCGGCGCCGCCCTTGCGGACATCATCCTCCCCGGGACGCCCGATGACGTGCGGCGGCGCTACCTGAGCCTCGCCGCGCGCGCAGAGGGCAGGGGGTTCGGCCCGCTCGAGGAGGACATCGTGGTGCTCGACACCGAGACCACGGGTCTCTCGTTCAAGGACTGTGAGCTCATCGAGATATCCGCCGCCCGTCTCTCCGGGCGCGAGGTGGTGTCTCGCTATGAGACGTTCGTGCACCCCACAGGACCCATTCCAGCGGAGATCTCCAAGCTCACGGGCATCACCAACCGTGACGTCACGGACGCGCCGAGCGCCCGCGACGCCGTGGCCGGCCTCGCGGAGTTCGTCGCCGGCTCGCCCGTGCTCGCGCACAACGCGACCTTCGACCGCACCTTCATCGAGGCGGTCCCAGGAGGAGCCGAGGTTTCCGACACCTGGATAGACACCCTCTCGCTCTCGCGCATCGCGCTGCCGAGACTCTCCACGCACCGCCTTGCGGACATGGCAGAGGCCTTCGGGTGCGCGGGGGTGACCCACCGGGCCGGAGATGACGTCGACGCCCTCTCGGGGATGTGGCGGATCCTGCTGCTTGCCCTGAGCGACCTGCCCGGCGGCCTTCTTGCCCATCTCGCCGCCATGCACGAGGAGGTCACGTGGCCCATGAGGCCCGTGCTCTCCTACCTGGCGTCGGAGGGTGACGTGTCACCGCGGCCCTTCTCGCTCAAGGAGGCCCGCGCCGCGCTCGTCCGCGAGGCGCGCGGGGAGTCCCGTCCCGACGCGACCGAGCTCGACGCGCTTGTGGTGCCGGGTCCCGACGAGGTCGCGGCCGAGTTCGGGCCCGCCGGCGTGGTCTCGCGCATGTACGAGCGCATGGAGCGACGCCCGGAGCAGGTCGCCATGGCGCGCGAGGTGGCGATGGCCCTCGCCACCTCGACGCACCGTGCGATCGAGGCGGGGACGGGCGTGGGGAAGTCCATCGCGTACCTGCTCCCCGAGGCGCTCTTCGCCAAGAGGAACAACGTCACCGTCGGCGTGGCGACCAAGACCAACGCGCTCACCGACCAGCTGGTCTCCCACGAGCTCCCCGCCCTCGCCGCGGCCATCCCCGGGGGTCTCTCCTACGCGAGCCTCAAGGGGTATGACCACTATCCCTGTCTGCACCGCCTTGACCGTGCGGCGAGGGAGGACCTGCCGCTGGCGGCGGTCCCCCACGACGGGAGGTCCGACAACGCGGTGGCGTGCGACATGCTCACGGCCATCGCGGTCACCTACGCTTATGCCTGCCAGTCCCCCGACGGCGACCTCGACGCCCTCGGCATCAGGTGGCGCTACGTCCCTCGCCCGATGCTCACCACGACGCCCGGAGAGTGCCTGCGCGGCAGGTGCCCGTACTTCCCCAACGAGTGCCCGCTCCACGGCGCGCGCCGGCGGGCCGCGGCGGCCGACGTGGTGGTGACGAACCACTCGCTGCTGCTGAGAAACGTCACGGCGGAGGGAAAGATCCTCCCGCCGATCAGGAACTGGGTGGTCGACGAGGCACATGGCTTCGAGTCCGAAGCACGCCGACAGTGGGCCGTGGAGGTGTCGGGCGAGGAGGCCCGCGCCGCCTTCGAGCTGCTCGGCGGCACGGGCTCCGGCGTCATCCACAACCTGATGGTCCAGGCTATGACGCTCGAGGGGTCCACGCTGTTCGTGGGCCTTCTCACCAAGGCCTCGGCGACCCTCGCCCGCGCCTCCGTGAGCGTGGCCGACCTCTTCGTCGCGGTCCACGGCCTCGCCGGCGTGGCGCGCGGAGACGGCGGGTACGACGCCGTCACGCTGTGGATCGGCGAGGACGTGCGGGGAACGCAGGAGTGGCGCGAGGTCGCCGACGCCGGGCAGCGAGCCGTCGACGCGCTCTCGGAGGCGGTGAAGCAGCTCGCCGAGGCCTCAGAGGCGCTGGGCGAGGAGGCCCCGGCCGCCGCCGCGGACCTCGGCGAGTCCACGCGGTTTCTCCGCGACCTCCTCTTTGGCATCACGCTCATCTGCGAGGGGACGGACGAGTCCTATGTGTACTCGGCCCAGCTCTCGCGCTCCAAGCGCCGCATCGCGTCCGAGCGGCTCGTGGCCGAGAAGCTCGACGTGGGCGCCGATCTCGCCGGCAGGTGGCTGCCCGAGATGCAGAGCGTCATCTTCACCTCGGCGACGATCGCCGTCGGAGACGACTTCTCCCACTTCGACCACGCCGTGGGCCTCGACCTCCTTGGGGAGGGGAGCCATCGCGACGTTCGGCTTGACTCGAGCTTCGACTTCGACGGCCACATGTCCGTCGTGCTGGCGCGCGACCTGCCCGCCCCCAACGACCGTGCCTACCTGCCCGCCCTCGAGGACCTCCTCTTTGACGTGCACGTGGCCATGGGCGGCTCGGTCCTCACGCTCTTCACCAACCGGCGTGACATGGAGCGCGTCTACGAGTCCCTGAGGCCGCGCCTCGCCGCCGCGGGGCTCGAGGTCGTCTGCCAGAGCAAGGGAGCGTCACCGCGGCGCCTGCGCCAGCGCTTCACGGAGGAGACCTCGCTCTCGCTCATGGCCCTGCGCTCGTTCTGGGAGGGGTTCGACGCCACGGGCGATACCCTGCGCTGCGTGGTCATCCCCAAGCTGCCCTTCGCGAGCCCCAACGACCCCCTCGTGCGCGAGCGCGACCTTCGCGAGGACCGCGCCTGGTGGAAGTACTCCCTGCCGGATGCCGTCATCTCGGTCAAGCAGGCCGCTGGACGCCTGATCCGCTCGTCGACGGACACGGGGGTCCTCGTCCTCGCTGACTCGCGCATCGTGAGCAAGGGCTATGGCCGGCTCTTCGTGAGCTCGCTGCCGTCGAGGAACGTGACGCGGCTCGAGAGCTCCAACGTGGGGCGTTACCTCTCGCTCTGGCGTGCGAGCCACTAGATAGGGGCGGCGGGCGCCGTCACTCGAGGAGGCCGCGCGCGTACTCCCGCACGAGGCGGGCGACCTCGGGGTCCGTGGTCCGGGCGGCGTCCCCGCAGGCGGCGATCATGCGCGGGAGCCACATGCCGCCGTAGTAGTCGATCCGAGCGCTTACGGAGCCGTCCTCCCCGGCGCCCGTCACGCGCAGGCCGTGCCAGGGAAGCAGGTCGAGGTAGTGCGAGTCGTCGAAGGTGACGTCGACCTCGCGGCCCGCGCCCTTCTCGCATCCCTTAGGCGCGGCGACCCTCGGCCCCCGCTCGACCTCCTCCATGCGGTCGAGCCTGAAGGTCCGCTCGCCCCCTCGGTCCAGGTCGTGCGCGTCGAGGTACCAGGAGTCGCCCTCGGCCCTGATGGCGCGCGGCACGCAGCTGCGACGGCGCGCCCGCGCGTCCCCCGCACCTCGATACAGGAAGGACAGCGAGGCGCGCTCGAGGATGGCCCGCGCGCACGACTCGACCTTCTCAGACTCGGTGCCGCTCCGCGACCCGATGACCCTCCGCACGAGGTCCTCCCGCACGGGCTCGGAGCCGAGGGCCGCCTCGAGGCGCCCCCGCAGGGGGTCGTCCGGCCCCACGCCCAGGCGCTCGAGCGCGGCCGATAGCGCGACCGCCTCTCCCCGGGTGAGGCGCAGTCGCCTCCCGCGCATCCCTCCGGAGAAGGCGAGCGTCGCCTCGCCGTCATCCTCCAGGGTGAGGGGGAGGCCTATCCCGCCCGACGCGGAGGAGGTCCCAACGAGCCCTATGAGCTTCTCGGCGCGCTCGACCGTCGTTCCCAGACGGGACGCCACCGCCTCGGCGGAGAGCGCGTCGCCCGCCTCGGAGAGGCTGGAGACGAGGGCAACGAGCTCTCTCGCCTCGTCGACCGCTCCGGTCCTGCCGGAGGATGACCTACGAGGCATCGACGACCACCCCCTCGAGCACGCCCCGCCACGCCGCGACCAGCTCGGCCGGGCCGATGGGTACGACGCCCTCCGCAACGGACCAGCTGGCCGCGTCTGCGATGCTGCTCACCTCTACCTCCCAGATCGTGCGACCGCCCAGCGAGAAGAACGTCCCGTTGCCGCCCGCCGCCCGCCGCACGTCCTTCTCGCGGTCGGCCGGGACCTCGAGGCGTGCCACGGCAGTTGTCTCGCCCATCTGGAACGGGAGCCTCCTCCAGTCGTCAACCGAGAAGTCGGGGGGTATCGAGACGGGCACGTCGGCGACGGCGCAGGCCCGGTCGACCCGGTCGACGCGATAGGTCCTCGTCCCGCCCTCGACGACGGACCCGTCGTCCCGCAGCCTCCCGGCGACGAGATAGAGCTCCCCGCGCAGCCCGAAGAACGCATAGGGCGCAACGAGGCGCTCGGACTTCCTCCCGCGTGCGTCACGGTAGGAGATGCGCGCCGCGCACCCCTCCGTGAGGGCGTCCCTGAGCGCGGCGAGGGGCCGGGCGTCATCCCGCCGCGTCGCGCTCAGCGGCGACGGCTCGGCGAAGGCGCGCGTCAGCTTGGCGAGCGCGAAGCGGAGCTCTCCGGCGAGCGGGAAGGAGGGGTCCTCAATGAGGGGCTGACACGCTATCTCAAGAACGGCCGCCTCCATGGCCCCGATCTCAGCCCCGTCAGGGTACGAGGACTCCTCGTCGACCGACCACGATGACTCCTCGCCGGGGTTTGGCCGCTCGAGGACGACCACCCCGCATGCGGCGAGGACCGTTCGGTCGCGCGACCACGCGCGGCGGAAGCTATCTGCGGAAAGGCCGGGATAGAAGTCCCGCGCGACGTCCGATGAGGGGATGGGGGCGCCCGCGTTCATGAAGGCGAGCGCGAGCGAGCAGATCCTCCTCGCCCGTTCGTCGTCCTTCGTGATCTTCATGCCACACACCCCTCATCCCGCTCCCGCTTGCCGAGCGCACCTGTGCGCCGCCCGGCGTATCTGCGTCTTTTTAACGAAAGAAAAGCATAAGACGTATACTGTCTTGATTGTATGCACCCGGATGAGCACGTCTTTCGAGACTCTTCAAAAGGACGCCCAGTATGGCTATGACTCACGACTACTTGGATTACCTCAACCAGAGGGTCGGCATCGCCCCTGCGAACAGCCAGGAGGAGCTTCAGGCAGCCGAGACCATTGCGAGCCTCATGGGCCAGCATGACGTTGAGCCCGTCATCGAGGAGTTTGACGTTCCCTCCGTCTCCGGACTGGTTCCCGCGATCATATCCATCGCGATGTTCCTCGGAGCGCTCGTCTCGGGCTTCGGCGTGGGGGCTCTCACCCTCATCGGCTTCCTGCTTGCCGCCGTGCCCGCCGTGCTGGCCCTGCTGAGGGCGTTCGGAAGGGAGCCCTCCCTGGCGATCGGCCCGAGCGCCAGGAGCCAGAACGTCATCGCCGTGCACCGGGCGACCGGCCCGCTCGTGATCAAGGGGAGCCGTCCCATCGTGGTCGTGGCGCACTATGACACCCCTCACGAGAACTTCCTCTACTCCACGGCCATCGCTCCCTACCTCCCGCTCATCTCCCGCGTCTCGGCGCCCTGCTCGTATGCCGTCGCCGCGTGCGCGTTCGTTCAGCTGCTGGGATTCATCCCCGCCCCCGCCCGCATCGTGTTCTGGGTGCTGGGCATCCTCGCGTCGCTTCCCGCCGTCCTTCTCGCCGTCGGGGCGATCTATGAGCGCGTCTCCCCGTGCACCCTCGGGGCGAACGACAACAAGGCCTCCGTCGCGTCCCTCCTGGGCGTGATGGAGAACGTCCGCCCGAGCGGGCTCGTCCCCACCCCGCGTCCCGTCGTTGAGCCGGAGCCCCAGGTTCCCGAGGAGGAGCCGGCACCCGCGGCCCCTGCCCATGTCGCTCCCGAGCCCCAGGCCGCTTCGGCTCCGGAAGAGCCCGCGCCTGCCGCCGCCCCTGAGCCGGCAGCGGCCCCCGCGCCGGCCGCGCCGACCGAGAAGGTCGTCGGCGTCCGCCACGGCGCCGAGGTTCTGCGCGAGCTCGGCATCCTCCCGGAGGGCTGCGAGATCGAGTATGACCTGCCCCCCGTAGCGGCACCCGCCCCCGCGCCCGCCCCGGCCCCGCCCCGGGCCGCGGCTCCCGCCTCCCTTCCGATAGACGTTCCCGCCCCCGCGCCTGTCGCGATGGCGGAGCCCGCCCCGATGGACGAGCCCGACTTCGAGCCTGAGCCCGAGGGCGAGCACGACTCCCCGAGCCCTCTCGACACCATCCGCCAGGTCGCCGAGGGCCTCCTGGGACGCGTCACGGAGATGGCGCGCTCCATCATCCCCGCTCCCGCCGAGGAGACCGACGACGCGGCCGCACAGCTCCCGTCCGATGAGGGGCAGCATGACGCGCCCGTCGAGGACGTCCCCGCGCCCATGCCCGCGGACGAGCCGCTGCCCACTCCCGCCGTCGAGGAGGTCGCGGCCCCGGCCGAGGAGCCCGAGCAGCCCACCGAGCCCCAAGCCGCCCCGGTGGAGCCCGTCGAGGAGACGGCCCCCTTCGCTGCCGTCTCAGATGACCAGACCACCCGCGACGAGCTTCTCTCCACGGGCCGCTTCTCGCTCGTGATGGACGACGAGACGAGCCACGGCGTCGGGCCGAAGGACTCCTCGGGGCTGACCGAGCTGGGCGACACCGCGGTCGACCTCGACGCCACGCAGCCCTCGTCTCCCGTCGCGGCACCGCGCCCCGAGGCCCCTGATGACCCCGAGTGGGGCAAGGCGGGCTATCGCCCCCAGGTCTCCAACGTCGCGCGGAGGGCGACCCTCTTCGACCTCCCCGACCCCAACGATAGCGCGGTCGACCCGCTGGGCAGCACGGGCAAGACGCGCCCGACCAGGTCCTCCGGCGCCCCCGGGTCCCTCCCCGTCATCACCGCCGCGGCCCTTCAGCCCGAGGAGCAGCCCCTCGAGGACGAGGGACAGGACGCCTCCCAGGGCGCCCTCTCGGGATTCCTGGGTCGCGCGAAGGGCCTGTTCTCCCGCCTGACGACGCCGTCCGCCGCCGAGCCCGAGGATGGAGCTTCGGACGAGGAGGCCGACGACCCCATGTGGCGCGGCGGCGCGGCCCCGCGCGGCGGCCTCAGGCTCGTCGAGGACGAGGAGGCCGCCCCGACCGAGGAGGAGCTGCGCGACGCCGTCCTCTCCCTCGGGGATGACGAGCTCCTCGCCCACGACATCTGGTTCGTTGCCCTCGGCGCCTCCGCGCTCGACCACGCCGGCATGAGGTCGTTCCTGAGCCAGCATCGCCGTGACGTCCGCGGCGCCTTCGTGGTCAACCTCGACTGCGTCGGCGCGGGCGAGCTCACCGTCCTTACGCGCGAGGGGACCGACGTCCCGCGGCGCTCCGACCGCCGCCTCGGCCGCCTTCTCGCCAATGCGGCACGCGACCTCCACGTTGAGATGGGTCAGGCGCGCTATGACTGGACCTCGACGGACGCCCATCCCGCCATGCGCTCGTCGATGCGCGCCGCGACGATCATGGGCATCGACGAGAACGGCCTGCCGGCCCTCTCCCGCACCCTCGACGACGTCGCGGAGAACGTCTCCGGCGACCAGGCGCACGCCGTTGCCGAGATCGTCACCGAGATGATCCGCCGGTCCTAGGTCGCGCCCGCACCACTCCCAGGAGCCCTCCTCGCCGCCGTCACGGGTTACGTGGCGGCGGCGAGTCTTTTGAGCTGAGCACGGCCCGCATGCCCCGTCGCGGGTGGGTGGCCGCCGCCAAGGCGATCCCCTCCCACGAGAACCGCCGTCGGTCCCCCTCGTGACCTCCCCGGCCTCGCCGTCCTTCTCGTCCCCTGCCTTCTTCCCCTGACATCTCTCATGTGCCCTCCTCTCCGAGTGGGTCACACGATACGAAGGGCCGCGTTCCGTCCCCTGACACGAAGCGCCTGCGTCGCTGACGGCCAGCTGACGAGCGGTGCGCACAAGATGGCACGTGGCTTGTTCAGGGTCCCCGCTTGCTAAGAAAACGCATGCTCAATGGCAGGAGCCCCGATTGCGCGGCGCTCCTGGCCTCCATGAGTTCTTCGTCAGGTGGCCCCTAGGCGCTCGTCATGGCTGATGGGGCTCCGAGCGCGCGCCTCACGCGAAGTCCCACGGCAACCCCGACTCCCAGCTTGATGGCGTCGGGGAGCACGAAGGGAACGACTGCCGAGAGCGCCGCCGCGGGAAGCGAGATGGAGAGGTGGGCGGCGAGCTGCGCCGTTCCGAGCAGGTAGGAGGTGGCGAGCATCATCATGGCGCACATCGCGTGGCGCGCGGCGTCGGGTACCGCGCGGAGGCGAAGCAACGGCGCTCCGAGGGCGGTCCCCAGCAGAAATCCCCAGAGGAAGCCGCCCGTCGGCCCGAGGAGCTGCCCTACGCCGCCTGAGAACCCCGAGAACACGGGAAGCCCGAGCGCGCCGGCGAGCAGGTAGAGCCCCACCGCGGCCACCGCACCCCGTCCGCCGAGAATGGCGGGCAGCATCGCGAGCACGAGCGTCTGTAGGGTGAAGGGGACAGGCCCAAGCGGCACCGTCACCATGGCGGACACGGCGAGAAGGGCAACGGCCGCTCCGAGGCGGCAGGTCTGGGCAGCGCTCATGAGAACCCCCTCGCGGCGGGTGCACGGTCCCGCCGTCGGCCTGACAGGAGATATAGACTACCAGTCTATCGCTGGCCTGAAGCGCCGGGCAGGGCTCGCAGACTCGTCTCACTCGTGCTCATCGCGTGGACGCCCGCGGCGCCACCGTTCTTCTCGACAGAGTGTGATAGAATCGGCTCTCGCAAGCGGGCATCGCCAAGTGGTAAGGCATCAGCTTCCCAAGCTGACATTCGCGGGTTCGAGTCCCGTTGCCCGCTCCAGAAATTGTCAGGGCCCCGAAAGGGGCCCTTTCCATGTGGGTAGAACCTTTATGCGCGCAGCGCGCGCCCGCATGAGATTGTCGAAAGGAACAGCATCGTGTCACCTCTGCCCATGACAGACGAGGAGTGCCGCGTCGCAACCGATGCCCTCTCCAGCCAGCTCGACCTCTACGCCACCCTGCTCGTGAGAAAGGGCGTCTCCCTGCGCGAGGGCCAGGAGCTCGTTCTCCAGGCTCCCGTCGAGCGCGCGGACTTTGCGCGGCGCGTGGTCGAGGCCGCCTATCGCGCCGGGGCGGGCCACGTGACCGTCATCTGGGCGGATGACGTCGTGTCCCGCCTCACGTATGAGAACTGCCCGCTCTCGTTCTTCGAGCACACGCCCTCCTGGCAGGTGGAGCAGCTGAACTCCCTCGCCGACGACGGCGCGGCGTTCCTCTTCCTGGAGGGGTCCGACCCCTCGGCCCTCAAGGGCATCGACCCGGCCAAGCCAGCGGCGGCCGCCAAGGCGCGCAACACCGAGTGCCGCTCCTTCCGTGACGGAATGGACTTCGGCCGCAACGCCTGGTGCATCGCGGGGGTCCCCGTCGAGGCCTGGGCGCGCGAGGTCTTCCCCGACTTCTCGCCCGCCGAGGCGGTCTATCGGCTGTGGTGCCTCATCCTCGAGGTCTCCCGCGCGGACGGGGAGGACCCCGAGAGCGCCTGGGAGACGCACAACGCCTCCTTCGAGAAGACCAAGCGCTTCCTCAACTCCCATCGCTTCGACGCGCTGCGCTACGAGTCCGCCAACGGTACCGACCTCACGGTGGGGCTCACCGACGGCCACATCTGGGGCGGCGGTGCCGGTCGCACGCAGTCCGGCGTGACCTTCTTCCCCAACATCCCCACCGAGGAGGTCTTTACCGCGCCGGACCGCATGCGCGCCGAGGGCGTCGTCCACTCGGCCCTGCCGCTCGTGCGCGCGGGGCAGATCGTGCGGGACTTCTGGCTGCGCTTCGAGGGCGGACGCGTGGTCGACTACGGTGCCGAGCAGGGCAAGGAGGTCCTCCGCCACATCCTCGAGACGGACGAGGGCGCCTGCCGCCTCGGCGAGGTGGCGCTCGTCTCCAAGAACACCCCCATTCGTCAGAGCGACACGCTCTTCTATGACACCCTCTACGACGAGAACGCGAGCTGTCACCTTGCCCTCGGAATGGGCTTTCCCGAGTGCATCGCCGGCGGGGAGGGCCTCGGCAAGGAGGGACTCCTCGAGCACGGCGTCAACCAGAGCAGCACGCACGTGGACTTCATGATCGGCACCGATGACATGAACATCTATGGCGTCGCCGCCGATGGCACCGAGACCCCCGTCTTCGTGAATGGCCAGTGGGCCTGGGAGTAGCGCTCGTCTCCGTGATAGAATCGTCAGCGCGCGCCCTTAGCTCAGCTGGCAGAGCAGGGGACTTTTAATCCCAAGGCCCAGGGTTCGAACCCCTGAGGGCGCACCATCGCATCATGGCAGGTCAGAGTCCGTTTTGGTCTCTGACCTGCTTTTCGTGCGCGCGTCGTTTGCGTAAATCTCCGAGCGGCCCGCCCTTCTCGCCCTTGGGGCCTGCCGCCCGGGACCTCAAACCCGGTCGAGGAAGAGGGGTGTAAAGAGGGGGCGATTATCAACCTAAGATGCCGACCTCGCCCGCGTTTGACCCCATGCCGTGTATCATGCCGTGTAGTGGTGTTTCTCGGCATCCACGCTCTTGAGAGAAACGCGCGCCTACTATGTACGATGCCAGTTGGGACGGATGACCGGCGTGCGACGCCGGGCAGAAAGGGGAACGTCATGAAGTTCTTCATCGACACCGCCGACCTCGACGAGATTCGCGAGGCCGCGAGCTGGGGCGTCCTGTCCGGCGTGACGACCAACCCGTCTCTCTACGCCAAGACGGGCGGCAAGCTCGCCGACTTCGAGCCGCACATGGTCAAGATCTGCCAGATCTGCGAGGGCCTGCCGGTCTCGGCCGAGTCCACCGCCTCGACGACCGAGGCCATGGTCGAGGAGGGCCGCCGTCTTGCGGCGCTCGCCCCCAACATCGTGGTCAAGCTGCCGATCTGTGAGGCGTCCCTGCCCGCGACGCACCAGCTCGCCTCCGAGGGGATTCGCGTGAACATGACGCTCGTCTTCTCCGCTCCGCAGGCGCTTCTCGCCGCCCGCGCCGGCGCGCGCTACATCAGCCCCTTCGTCGGTCGCTTTGATGACATCGGGGACGAGGGCCTCGATCACCTCGCCGAGGTGGTCACCGCCGTCAAGAACTACACCTACGGGTACTGGGACGAGGAGGGCGGCCCTGAGATCATCACGGCCTCCGTCCGCACGCCGCATCACGTGACGCAGGCCGCGCTCATGGGCGCCGACATCGCCACCGTGCCCTTCGGCGCGCTCAAGAAGTGCCTCAAGCACCCGCTCACCGACCAGGGCCTCGCCAGCTTCGAGGCTGACTGGAAGAAGGTCACCCAGGCCTAGCGCCCCCGCGCAGGCCGTCCCCCGCAGACACCCAAGAAGGAGAACACATGACCGATGACGAGCTCAGGAAGGTTGCCAACGAGGTCCGCAAGGGCATCGTCGTGGGCACCCACGCCGCCAAGTCGGGACACCCCGGCGGCTCGCTGTCCGCCGCCGACATCCTCACCTACCTCTACTTCGAGGAGATGAACGTCGACCCGAAGGACCCCGGCAAGGCGGACCGTGACCGGCTCGTCCTCTCCAAGGGCCACGCGGCGCCCGGGCTCTACGCCGTGCTCGCCGAGCGCGGCTACTTCCCCAAGGAGGATCTCGAGACGCTGCGCCACATCGGCAGCCACCTGCAGGGCCACCCCAACATGAACGACACGCCCGGCGTGGACATGTCCACGGGCAGCCTCGGCCAGGGCGTCTCGGCCGCCGTGGGCATGGCGCTTGCGTCCAAGGTCTGGAACGACGGCTATCGCGTCTACGCCATCCTCGGCGACGGCGAGATCGAGGAGGGCCAGGTCTGGGAGGCCGCGATGTTCGCCGGCAACCACGGCCTGGACAACCTCGTGGTGGTCGTGGACCACAACGGCCTGCAGATCGACGGCACCATCGAGGAGGTCAACTCCGCGATGCCCATCGCCGACAAGTTCCGCGCGTTCAAGTTCCACGTGATCGAGCTCGCGGACGGAAACGACATGGCACAGGTCCGCGCAGCCTTCTCCGCCGCGCGCGAGGTCACGGGGCAGCCCGTGTGCATCGTCGCGGAGACGGTCAAGGGCAAGGGCGTCTCCTTCATGGAGAACGAGGTCGACTGGCACGGCAAGGGACCGAACGACGATCAGTACGAGCAGGCCCTCGCCGAGCTCGAGGCCGCTGGGAAGGAGCTCTAGGATGGCTGACGTGAAGAAGGTGGCCACGCGCGTGAGCTACGGCGAGACGCTCGTCGAGCTGGGTGCCGAGCACGACGACTTCGTGGTGCTCGATGCCGACCTCGCCGCCTCCACCCAGACCGGCAAGTTCAAGGCCGCCTATCCCGACCGCTTCTTCGACGTGGGCATTGCCGAGCAGAACCTCATGAGCCTCGCTGCCGGCATCGCCACGACCGGACGCACCGCCTTTGTGAGCAGCTTCGCCATGTTCGCCGCCGGCCGCGCCTGGGAGCAGGTGCGCAACTCCATCGGCTATCCGCGTCTCAACGTGAAGGTCTGCGCTTCCCACGCCGGGCTCTCCGTGGGCGAGGACGGCGCCACCCACCAGTGCTGCGAGGACATCGCGCTCATGCGCGCCATCCCCGGCATGACGGTCGTCGTCCCCGCGGACGACGTCGAGGCCCGCGCGGCCACCCGGGCGGCCTACGAGCACGAGGGGCCGATGTACCTGCGCCTCGCCCGCCTGGCCACCCCCGTCGTCAACGATCCCGAGACCTATGAGTTCAAGCTCGGGAAGGGCATCGTCCTGCGCGAGGGCACCGACGTCACGGTCGTGGCCTGCGGCCTCATGGTTGGCGAGGCGCTTGCCGCCGCCGAGGAGCTTGCCTCCCGCGGGATCTCCGCCGAGGTGATCAACATCCACACGATCAAGCCGATCGACTCGGAGCTCCTGCTCGCGAGCGCCGCCAAGACCGGCCACGTGGTCACCGCCGAGGAGCATTCCGTCATCGGCGGCCTGGGCGACGCCGTGCTCGCCGCGCTGGCCGAGCACCCCGTCCCCACGCGCAAGCTCGGTGTGAACGACGTCTTCGGCGAGTCCGGCCCCGCGCTTGACCTGCTGCACAAGTACCATCTCGACGCTGCGGGCATCGTTGCCTCCGTCGAGGGGCTTCTCGCCCAGGAGTAGGCCCTCTTCATCTGTCTGATAGGGAGAAGAACATGAAGCTCGCCATTGGCAACGATCACTCCGCACTCGCCATCAAGGCCGAGGTCGTCGAGCACCTGAACGACCGCGGAGACGTGGAGCTCGTCGACGTGGGGACTAACTCCCCCGAGAGCTTCGACTATGCCATCAGCGGCTACCGCGTGGCGCGCCTCGTGGCTGACGGTGAGGTGGACGGCGGCATCCTCATCTGCGGCACCGGCGTTGGCATCAGCCTCGCCGCCAACAAGGTGCACGGCATCCGCGCCTGCGTCTGTTCGGAGCCGTACTCCGCCGAGCTCTCCAGGCGTCACAACAACAGCAACATCATCTGCTTCGGCGCCCGCGTCGTCGGCCCCGAGGTGGCCAAGCAGATCGTCGACGCCTGGCTGGACGCCGAGTTCGAGGGCGGCCGCCACGCCCGTCGCGTCGCGCAGATCATGGAGATCGAGGAGACCCAGGCCCTCGCAGCCGCCGAGGAGTAAGGAACGCGCCGCCGGCGTCACGCCACTGGCGTCAGGTTTATTTGGCGCACGGACCCGTGCGCCAAATAAACCTGACGCCAGTGGCGTGACGGGCGGCGCAGTGGCAGCTTTGTCAGATCAGAGCCGCGCCACGGCCTCGGCGGCGTCGGCGATGGCGTCTATGACGAGCCGACGGTCCTTCTCGCCAACGCCGCGCGCGTAGCGCATGTAGGCGGCGTGGCTCCCGTGCACCTGATAGGCGAGCAGCACGTTGAAGCGCAGGTCTTTCGCACGCTCCGGGCTCGCCTCGAGGACGCGCTCCCGCAGCTCGCGCTCGACGCTCTCCACGAGGGCATGCTCCTCCCCGCGCGAGAAGAGCGTGTCCACCTCATCTCCATGCACGATGAACGCCGAGAAGAGCTCACGCGCGAAGCGGCGCGGATCGGACAGGAACGCCCCCGGCGACTCCAGCTCGTCGACCACCCGATGCACGAGCTCCTCCTGCAGTTCAGTCGAGAGGTCGACGATGCTGTGGTAGTGCAGGTAGAACGTGGCCTTGCTGACTTCCGCGCGTTCGCAGAGCTCCCGGACCGTGATGCGTGCAAGCGGGCGATCGCGTCTCAGGTCGAGAAACGCCGCACGCAGAGACCTCAGGGTCTTTCTTGTCCTCAGATCCACTTCTTGTCTCCTTGTCAGAATCGTCCAGTAATGGACGAAGATCAAAAGCTGTGGCTAGCCGTTTCATGAGTCTCTGGGTACATTGATTCTAGTCAAATACTGGACGACCGTATATAAACGTGGCCGTTGGGACCAAGGGAGGGCCATGAGCACATGGGACAACGTTGACCTGGGGGCCTTCTACGACGGGCGCGAGTTTGAGGCGTGGCGCTGGATGGGGGCTCGCCTCTCCGGCGACGGGGCGGACTTTCGCGTGCTGGCGCCTGCGGCGGCGGGCGTGAGCGTCCTTCTTGGCGCGCCCGGCGGCGAGACGCGAGAGGTGCCCATGACGCGCTGCCTCAACGGAGCGTTCCTGGAGGCGCACGTTCCCGGCGTGCGCGCGGGGGACGCCTACGAGTACCGCGTCTACCTGCCTGGCGGCGGCTTCCAGGACCACTGCGACCCCTACGGCCTGGGAATGGAGCTGCGTCCCGCGCATCGCTCCGTGGTGCACGACCTCGGGGACTACGAGTTTGCGGACGCCGCGTGGATGGCCTCTCGCACGGCGTGCCAGGACCGGCCGCTCAGCATCTACGAGCTCCATGCCGGCTCGTGGAGAAAGCCGGGGCCGGAGACGGATGACTGGTACACCTACGACGAGCTCGCCGACCTGCTCATACCGTACGTGACCGAGCTCGGCTGCACGCACGTGGAGTTTCTCCCTCTCGCTGAGCATCCCTTCGACGGCTCCTGGGGCTACCAGGGCTGCGCGCCCTTCTCGGCAACCAGCCGCTATGGCGCGCCCGAGCAGCTCATGGGCCTGGTTGACCGGCTCCACCAGGCGGGGATAGGCGCGATCCTGGACTTTGTCCCCGTGCACTTTGCCACCGATGCGTGGGCGCTCGCCCACTTTGACGGCACCCCGCTCTACGAGTACCCCAACGACGCCGTGGGCGTCTCCGAGTGGGGCAGCCACAACTTCATGCACTCGCGCGGCGAGGTGAGGAGCCTGCTTGCCTCCGCCGCGGACCTCTGGCTGGGCGCGTACCACTTCGACGGGCTGCGCCTGGACGCCGTGAGCCGCATCGTCTACTGGCAGGGCGACGAGCGGCGTGGCGTCAACGGCATGGGCGCTGACTTCCTGCGCGCGCTCTGCGACGGCCTGCACGAGCGCCATCCCGGCTGCATGCTCATCGCCGAGGATTCGAGCGGCTTTCCCGGCGTCACGCGCCCCACGGCCGAGGGCGGCCTGGGGTTTGACTACAAGTGGGACCTCGGCTGGATGCACGACACGCTCTCGTACTTCCAGGCGCCCCCGGAGGAGCGCCGCCACGCCGAGGGGCGGCTCACGTTCTCGATGATGTACTTCCCCAACGAGCGCTACCTGCTGCCCCTGAGCCACGACGAGGTGGTGCACGGCAAGGCCACGATCGCGCAGAAGATGGACGGCGGCTATGACGGGAAGTTCCCGCAGGCTCGGGCGATCTATCTCTACATGGCGGCGCACCCGGGCAAGATGCTCGACTTCATGGGCAACGAGCTTGCCCAGCTCCGCGAGTGGGACGAGAAGCGCGAGCAGGACTGGTGCCTGCTGGAGTACCCCGTGCACGATGCCTTCCTGCGCTTCCGCCGCGAGCTGGGCGTGGCGTACCGCGCGCATCCGGCGCTCTGGGAGCGCGACTACCGCGCGGACGGCTTTGCGTGGCTCGACTGCGAACAGCTGGCACCGTGCTGCACCGCCATCCTGCGGCGGGGCGGGGGCGAGCGGGTCGCCGCGCTCTTCAACCTGGACTCGGCCGCGCACGAGTACGCGGTGCCGCTACCGGCGGATGCCGCGGGGGCGTCCGGGGCGGAGGTTCTTCTCGACACGGACTGGCAGCGCTACGGCGGCTCCACGCCGGACGGGGAGACCGTCTGTCGTGTTGAGGAGGGTCGCTTGATCGCTGAGCTGGCCCCGCTCTCAGGGGTTCTCGCGCTTCTGGCGTAGGGTTCGTGCCGCCGGCGCCGCGCGCCACTGGCGTCAGGTTTATTTGGCACACGGACTTGTGTGCCAAATAAACCTGACGCCAGTGGCGCGAACCCGACGCCGGCGGCACGGCGGCAAATGTTTCAACAATGAGTCGCTTCTCGCCAGAGGCCGCCCGATGCCGTGAACAAGCCCTATAGTCAGCCACGTCAGACAGCCGCGGGCCAATAGCCCGCGCTCGCTCAACTACTGAGGAGGCCAACGTTGATGAACGTTCACAGCGCGCACGCGTGTGCCGCCTCCTCCCAGCTCGCCCGACGCCAGAACCGACGAATCTCGCCCGCGATGTCGCGCGCGACGCTCTAGCTTGACGGTTCTTCTCGACAGACCGAGCTCCTGCGCCCCGCGACGTCGGGGCATTCTTGTGTAGACGCATCCAACACCCAGAAGCGAAAGGGAAACCATCATGGCTGAGAAGGAAAAGGTCGTACTCGCGTACTCCGGCGGACTTGACACGTCCGTCATCGTCAAGTGGCTGCAGATCGAGAAGAACCTCGACGTCATCGCCATCTGCGGCAACGTGGGCCAGGACGAGAAGGACCTCTCCTGGATCAAGCAGAAGGCCCTCGACATGGGCGCCATCGCCTCCGAGGCCATCGACATGCGCGCCGAGTACGCCGAGAAGATCCTCTCCAAGGCCATCTGGGCCAACGGCAAGTACGAGGGCGTCTACCCGCTGCTCTCCGCGCTGTCCCGTCCGCTGATCTCCAAGCACCTCGTCGACATCGCGCACCAGTACGGCGCCAAGTACATTGCCCACGGCTGCACCGGCAAGGGCAACGACCAGGTGCGCTTTGAGACCTGCATCCGCGCGCTCGACCCCGAGCTGGAGATCATCGCCCCCGTGCGCGAGTGGGACCTCACCACGCGTGACTCCGAGATGGAGTGGGCCGAGGCCAACGGCGTGCCCGTGCCCACCACCAAGAAGAAGCCCTACTCCATCGACGACAACCTCTGGGGTCGCGCGATTGAGTGCGGCGTGCTCGAGGACACCTGGAACAAGCCGCCCGCGGACATCTGGACGATGACCAACAACCTCGAGGACTGCCCCGCCGAGCCGGAGGAGGTCGTGATCTCCTTCGAGGAGGGCACGCCTGTGGCCATCAACGGCGAGAAGATGGATCTGCTCAGCCTCATCATCAAGGCCAACGAGATCGCCGGCCGCAACGGCTACGGCCGCATCGACATGATCGAGGACCGCGTCGTGGGCATCAAGAGCCGCGAGTGCTACGAGTGCCCGGCCGCCCTCCTGCTCATCCAGGCTCACCAGACGCTCGAGCAGCTCTGCCTCGACGCCGAGACCCTCAAGCAGAAGGCCAAGATGGACGTCGAGTGGGCCTCCACGGTCTACCGTGGCCTCTGGTTCAGCCAGAACCGCAACGCCATCGACGCGTACAACGCCTACACGCAGAAGTACGTGACCGGTGACGTGCGCATCATCCTCTGCAAGGGCGGCCTGTTCGTGGACGGCGTGCGCTCCGCCTACAGCCTCTACGACTACAACCTCGCCACCTACGACGAGGGCGACTCCTTCGACCACTCCGCCGCCGAGGGCTTCATCGTTCTCCATGGTCTGCAGTCCAAGACCTGGTCCAAGGTTCAGGGCCCCGGCTCCGGCCTGCAGCCTGTCCACTAGGCTGCCAATTGGGGACAGCACCCAGTTTGCATGCGGCCGGTCGGATGTCCCGACCGGCCGTTCTTTGTGCGGCAAAACCAAAGACAACGTTAATCGCCCCTCAAGCTACGGTTAATCTTGGCCTGTGACCATGGGTACAGGATGAGATTGGCCGACAACGAGAGAGGCGGTCGCCATGGAGAGGATAGAACTGGTCGAGCTCGTGCGCGAGAAGGCGGACGTCGGGTACACGGACGCCAAGGAGGCGCTCGACGCCTGTGGTGACGACCTGCTCGACGCGCTGGTCTGGCTCGAGACGCAGGGTCGCTCCCAGACGAGGACCGCACACGTCACCACGGCCGTTCCGCCGGCGGGCATCTCCGGCGAGATGTACGAGGCGCAGGCCGGCTACGCGCGCTCGTCCCAGTCGGGGCTGCGCGTGCTGACGCGCTGGCTGGGCAGCATGCGCGACGCGATTGCCCGCGCGGTACGGCGCGGCATGGACACCAAGGTCGTCTCGCGTCGCGGCGGCGACCGGCCTCTGACGCTACCGCTGCTGGGCACCGTGCTGGGAACGGCGGCGTGGCTGATGCTCGTGCCTCAGACGCTGCAGAGCCACTACTACATCTGGGGAATCCTCTTTCCGTTTATCCTGGCGGCCCCTGTTGTGTGGTTCTTCTACCTTGTCTTTGCCTGTCGCATAGAGCGGCCGGGTGCCGAGCCCTCGCCGGTTTCGAGGTCTGTTCCGGCCGCTCAGGCGCCCGTCATGACGCCTGCTGGCCCGCCGCGGCCAATGGCCTCGCCGGCACCTTCCGTCGCCCCCGCGACTCCCGCCGAGCCCGTGGCGGAGAAGCCCGGGACAGAGACGGCCTCGGAAGAGGACACGTCGCTCACGTCGGATGATTCTGCAGACGATACGGGGGACACCACGCGCGCGGACTCCGCCGGCGACGCAGGCCCCGTCGAGGGGGACCCCGATCATGACTAGAATCCTGCTCGTCGAGGACGAGGAGAAGCTTGCCCGCTTCGTCGAACTCGAGCTTGCCCACGAGGGATACGAGGTCGAGCGTGTGGCGGATGGACGCGCGGGCGTGGAGCGAGCTCTTGGCGACGACTTTGACCTCGTTCTTCTCGACATCCTGCTTCCCAAGCTCAACGGCATGGAGGTCCTGCGCCGTGTCCGGCGCGAGAAGAACGTGCCGATCATCATGCTCACGGCCCGCGATGCCGTGATGGACAAGGTCGCCGGCCTCGATGCCGGGGCAGATGACTACGTCACCAAACCGTTTGCCATCGAGGAGCTGCTCGCACGCGTGCGCGTGGCACTCAAGCGCCATGCGGCTTCTCCTCCCGCCGCGCCCGGAGCCTCCTCGCCGCTTCCCCTCACTGCCTGCGGCGTGTCGCTCGATGCCGATCGCCACGAGGTGACCGCCCTCGGCGAGCCCGTGGAGCTGACGGTTCGTGAGTTCGATCTGCTGCACGCCCTCATGGAGCACGTCGGTCGCGTCCTCACGCGCGAGCAGCTCGCGCGCGAGGCCTTGGGCTATGACTACGTGGGCGAGACCAACGTGGTCGACGTGCACATCGCGCACCTGCGCGCAAAGCTCGACGACCGCTTTGGGATAAAGCTCATCACTACCGTTCGAGGGGTGGGCTATGTCGTCAGAGAATCCTGACGCCGCGAGCGTCGACCGACCGAGACCGCCCGAGGAGGCCCCGGCCACCCCGGCCCCCGACGCCGCCCGCCGGTCCTCGTCCATAGCCCGCCGCGTCGCGTGGGGCTTCTGGTGGAGGCGCCTTGCTCGGTGGGTGGTTGTGGACCTGCTGGCCCTTCTCGCCGTACTGGCTGCCCTGTGGGTGGGATATGCTCGCTATCTGCCGGAACGTGCGCTGACGTATTACGGGCTCGTGCCGGCGGGAGACACCGCCCTCGCCCTCGCCTGGGGCTTTGGCCCTGATTTGAGCGGCCTCGGGGCGCTTGCGCTCCGAGTCGCTCCGGCGTCGGGTGGAGAGTGGTTTTTCCCCGTGGGACGCGACCTGCTTGTCCTCTGGCCGGTCGGTGCCCTGCTTCTGGCTTTCGAGGCCCTGAGCCTGCTGGGCATCTTCTCCGACATCCGGCGCGTGCGCCGGCGCCTGAAGCCGCTCAACGCCCTCGCCCTCCGGGCCGAGGCGCTTGGCTCCAAGGGCATCATGGACGCGAGCAAGATCGAGAGCCTCGAGCAGGCAATCGAGCGTGCGAGCGTGGATTCGCCCCAGGTGTCGACCGGCGTGGATGACCTTGCGAGCATCGAGGTGGCGCTGAACGGGCTTCTGCGCCAGATGCAGGAGGCCAAGCTCCAGCAGATTCGCTTTGTCTCGGACGCGAGTCACGAGCTGCGCACGCCGATCGCGGTGATTCAGGGCTACGTGAACATGCTCGATCGCTGGGGCAAGGATGACCGCGCGGTGCTTGAGGAGTCCATCGCCGCCCTCAAGGCCGAGGGCGCGCACATGCAGGAGCTTGTTGAGCAGCTGCTCTTCCTGGCGCGCGGGGACTCGGGGCGCAACGTGCTGGAGCGCGCGCCGGTGAACCTAGCCGCCCTCTCGGCTGAGGTGGCCGACGAGTCTGCCATGATCGACTCGGGTCACGACTACAGGCTGGGGTTTGGTCGAGAGGCGGCAAGCGATGCGCGCTACGTGGTCATCGGCGATGCGTCGATGCTCAAGCAGTCGATTCGTGTGATGGTGCAGAACGCCGCGCGCTACTCTCCGGAGGGCACCGCGATAACCCTAGGCGTCGCGTCCGACGACGGAGGCGTGTCCTACTCCGTGCGCGACGAGGGCATCGGCATGACCCCCGAGGAGGCCGGGCATGTCTTCGAGCGCTTCTGGCGCGCCGACGCCGCGCGAGACGTCTCCAAGGAGGGGACCGGCCTCGGCCTCTCCATCGCCCGCTGGATCGTCGAGCGGCACGGCGGGACCATCGACCTGGTAGCGCGCGAGGGCGTTGGGTCGCGCTTCACCGTGCGGATACCGCGGTCGTGATCTTCTCCTGGGCCCGCGTTTGGGCTGCGTATTCGGAAGGTGCTTCGCGAGGGCCCAAAATTAATCCGCCCTGTGGCGCCCTCGCTGAAATGCCAACTGGCCTTTTGTCGACCATCGGCGCCACAGGGCGGATTAATTTTGGGGTCCCCGCCAAGACCGGGCGCCAGCGGGCTAGCAGGGCCCGAGCGAACCCCCTCCTTCCCACGGCAGCAGGGACCAGATGAGCTGCTGGCGCGCCCTCGTCTCTTCCGGGGTCCACACCTCCTCGGGTACCACGTCCTTCGCGCGGGGCCCGCCGAGGCGCTCCGATGCCATGAGCGCCTCAAGAATGACAATGTCGAGGCCGCCATGGTCAAACAGATCCTCGGAAACGACCGACATGACAAGACGGCCCTGAGCGGCCAGCTCCCGGTCCCTCCTCCTATCATCAACGTACTTACGGCGTAGGGAGCCCAGTGCGCGGCCAAGCTCGTCCTTGTTCTCGGCCGCGGCCGCAATTGCCTCGAGGTCAAGGTGGTCGCGCCCGTCATAGTTGAAGCCAACGGGACAGTCGTCGAGGACTATGTCGGGAACGCGCGCGCCCGCGCACCCCCTTCTGACGAGCTCCCACGGATTGTCCTGCCGCTCGTTGAGACGAATTCTTCGAATGTGGCCCCTAACGAGCGGCATAGTTAGTCATCCGCTCCCTCGTCGCCTCGGCGATCGCCGCTGCGACCCACTCCTCGTTCTCCCTCTTCTCCCTCCGCGCGTTCCTGAACCTCCTGCCCGGCCCC